>JASHTU010000523.1 GCA_030040395.1 Acidobacteriaceae bacterium | reverse complement strand
TTGTAATCCGCTTGCGCCGCCTTCAGCGCCAACTCCGCGTTCAGCACTTCCTGCTGGAGTTGCGGATCGGCGAGATCCATGATCACCGTGTCCGGCGTCACCTGCGTGCCCGGCAAAACCCGAATGCGCACCACCGTCGCGTCGGTTTGGGCCGGGATCAGCTCAATCGAATCCTCGCGCGGCACCAGGCTGCCCGTAGACGACCGCACCTGGCGGATGAGCGGGCCGCGCTTCACCGTATCGCTCCAGATGGTCGAGCGGTCCACCGTGGGCGCCGCCGGTTTGAGCCGCGAAACTGCATACGCCAGCGAGCTCAATACGATGACTCCTGCCACGGACCAGAGCACCATCCGGCGTCTTCTCTTCTTCTTCAAGTCAGGCCGCGCGATATCCATAATCAAACCCAATCAACCAACAAACTAATCAGCACCTACGATGCCAGGACGCCTGAAGTTCCCGTCCGCTGAAAACAAACGGGGTTAGAGGAACCTCCACGGCTCGGCCCCCGCGCCGGGGTGACCGGTTCAGCCATTTGGCTGTTCGATTTCGGACACTTGCCGAGCTGAGTTTGCAGGCGCCCGGGGGCCGTTCTCGCCGATTGACACCCCTTCCGCCAACCCCAATAATCGAGTTACGTATGGAAATCTACGAGGAAATCGTCAAGCTGCAGCGCGCGGGCCACAAAGGAGCCGTGGCCACCATTGTCAACGTGCGCGGCTCGATTCCCTCCTTTAAGAGCGCCAAGATGCTGGTCCGCGACGACGGCTCCATTGCCGGCACCATCGGCGGCGGCTGCGTCGAGGCCGAGGTCTGGCAGGCGGCCCGCGAAGTCATGGCCAGCGAAAAGCCGCGCACCCTCACCTTCGATCTCAACCAGGACCCCAAGTACGACACCGGTCTGGTGTGCGGAGGCACGCTCGAAATCTTCATCGAGCCGGTGCTGCCCTCGCCGCTCCTCTATATCTTTGGCGCCGGCCACGTCTCCCTTGAGCTCTACAAAGCCGCCCACAACGCCGGCTTCGAGGTCATCGTCGCCGACGACCGCGAGATGTACGCCAACGCCGAGCGCTTTCCCGCCGCCCGCCAGGTCATCGCGGAGGACTTCGACCAGGCACTCACCCGCCTTTCTCCCAGCGAGTCCTCTTACATCGTCATCGCCACCCGCGGCCATCGCGACGACATGCGCGTGCTGCGCTGGGCGGTGCAAACGCCCGCCCGCTACATCGGCATGATTGGCTCCAAACGCAAGGTCATCACCGTCTTTCGCGAGCTCACGCGCGAGGGCCTTCAGCCTCAGCTCTTCGACCGCGTGCACTCTCCCGTGGGACTCGACATCGGCGCCATCACCCCGGAGGAAATCGCCATCGCCATCGTCGCGGAGTTGATCGGCCTGCGCCGCCACGCCGAGCGCCCGCTGCCCCACATGAGCTGGTTCCACAACGGCCACCACCCCACCGCTCCCGAAGAAGCCGCCGTGCCCCTTGCTGCGGAGCCCTGCCCCAACTCCGCTGATCCCGTCTAACCACCCCGATCAGGTTCCCCCCGGTTCCCTGTTCTCTCGGTCCCTTGGTCCCTCGTCCCCTGATCCCTGATCCCTGATCCCTGTTCCCTGTGCCCTGATCCCTGATCCCTGTTCCCTTGGTCCCTTGGTCCTTTGGTCCCTTGGTCCCTTGGCCCCTTGGTCCCTTGGCCCCTTGGTCCCTGCTCCCTGGGTCCCTTGGTCCCTTGGTCCCTGCTCCCTTGGTCCCTGCTCCCTGTTATCGTCTCCCTATGTCCACCCCTCCCCGCCTCTGCGCCGTGATTCTCGCCGCCGGCGAATCGTCGCGCATGGGCCGCGACAAAGCCTTGCTTCCGTGGCCGCCGAACAATTCCGCCGGCCAAACTATGCTATCCGCTGCCATCGCCGCTCTCCAGCCCTTTGTCGAATCGGTCCTCGTCGTCGCCGGGGCCAACGCCGAGAGCCTCGCCCCCGTCGTCGCCGCCTGCGGCGCATCGCTGGCCATCAATCCCGCGCCCGAACGGGGACAATTCAGCTCCCTGCAAGTGGGATTGCGCGCCGCCCTCGATCGGGGCTGCCACGCCGCCATGATCACGCCCGTCGATTGTCCCCCGCTCAGCGCAGCTTCTCTCCGCGCCCTGCACGCGGCCTTCGCGCAGGCCCTCGAGCGCGGCCAGTGGGCCGTCGCCCCAGTCAACAACGGCAAGCGCGGGCATCCTCTCCTCGCCGGCCGCGAGCTCATTCAAGCCTTTCTCCGCGCCCCAGTCACCAGCAACGCGCGCGAAGTCAGGCGCGCCTGCGCACAGCATATCGAGTACGTCCCCGTCCCTGATCCGCTCCTCACCGCCGACATGAACACCCCCGAACAGTACGCCGCAACCGCCGCGCAGGTCTTTTCATCCAGACCACCGACCCCTGATCCCTGATCTTGATTGAAATCCAACTCGTCCGCTACCTGGATGGACCTACACCGGCATTGAGCACGCAGCGGTTGGGATCGGTCTTTGAGGCAACTGTGACGGTGATGGTCTGGCCCATGTTCACGCACGGTGTCATCACGGGTAGGCCCGTCACAATATTGCCGCTGGCCGGTTCACGTCGCCGGGCGGCCCCGGACCCGAGATGCTGGATCTCCCCCAGCTGTCGCCAGGATCCGATTCGAGAAGGTCGGCGGCAGAACGCCGCACTCCGGGGCAGGATTGGACTGTTTTGAAGTCGCCGAATTGAGTGTTTCCGAGCGATCCATTGCCAATCAATCGCAATCCACCCTCATTTCGCAACCAATCACCTGCAATGCACCCAAGTTTCACGGCCAATCACCAGCCCGCATGCGCTTTTCGTTTGCAAAAAATCGCACATCCCTAAGAAAACAAGGCGCTTTCCATCGCAAAGCATATCTGTTTCTTGCCGTGCAATCACCGCGCGCCACCCGCACTGTCAATCTCCAAACTGTCTCACTCCAGGGGGTCACCCCACCGCTGTCAACCCCTCCGTCCCTCGCGCCCAAGCCCATCCCCCTCATTCCAAATAGATTATTGTTTTTCCCAACCTTGCCGGTTATTTCCGCCAAATCGCTAGAATGGTCTTAGGTGGCAAAACTAAGTGATTCCGTTTCGAAGACGGGTCGGCCCGGGAGTGGTGGCTAGTACCGTGACGTCGTGATTTTGTAACCACTCCCAATGAACTTGGGTGCCCCGGGTCCCGATTTTGGGACCCGGGAAACCACGAATCTACGCGGTCACGGTACTAGGTCGGGTTACAGCCGCCATCCCCGGACCGCCTGCTTTTTGCCCCTGCTTTGCGGCCCCTTCGCAGCCAGGCTCAGCCTGGGGTGGCGCCGAAAGCAGGGCAAAACGCCCCAAAATGGGCCGTAAGTCCTTATTATTGACGATTTTAGGATCTAACTCCTTTATTATCAAGAATTTAGACCCAGTACTAAATAGTATAAGTGATTGCAAACAAAACACTTAACCACTCCACAAGAGGGGGGTAGGGGGTGGGTAACTGGGGGTACGGACCGGTCACATCCCTGACATTTTGAACCGGGGACATGTCTGACACTGCCAAGCAAGGCGTGGTGACGGGTAGAACGTGATCATGGCCTGGAAAGCGAGCAGTGTGATCGGCGAGAAGCCGCGGTTTGTCTTTGAGTATGAACGCGATGACCAGATGACGACGGAGCTACGCCCTCCGGCCCGCTTGGTCCAGCGCCGCAGCCAGCGCGTCCACCGCCAGGTGACTGGCGTGCATGGATGCGGGAGGCAGTCCACCCACCGCGCGCACCACTTCGTCGCGGCTCAATGTGCGCGCCTCCGCCAGGGTCCGGCCGCGCACGAGCTCGGTCAGAGCGGAGGCGCAGGCCATCGACGCCACGCAGCCCTTGGCGCGGAACCGGATCTCCTCGATTCGCCCACCGGAAAGCTTGAGCGTGAGCTGAAGAATGTCGCCGCAAGCCGGGTTTTCCATCCGCACCGAAGCGTCTGGCGCGGCGATGTCGCCGGCATTGCGCGGATGCTCGAAATGATCGAGAAGCTCGGGAGAGTACATCCGGCCAGCCTGTGGAACGGAGCGATGAGTAAGCAAAGAGTCAAGCTAATTCGACGCCATCGCCCTGGCCTGCTGCGCTTCGAGAATTTCCGCCACCAGAAACATGTCCGTCAGCAGCGCGCGCAGATGGATGGAAGCATTGAGATTGTCGATCAGCTGCGAACTGATGGCCGGCTGGGCCAGCACCAACTCCATGGCCGCTATCGAAGACTCGGCGTCGCGCGCGAGCACTCGAAAGAAGACCTCATACTTTTCCCGCGGATCGAGGCGTTCCTTGTCGATCGCCGCGGCGCAACAGGCTTTCAGATCGGCCATCGCCTCAACGGCGCGGGCCAGGTAGTGGCGAAGCTGCTTACCGGCGTCGCTGCCTTCGTCCGTCGTGAGCCCGCGCGCAGCGTAAGAAAGCGTGAATTCGTAGCACTCCTCGATGGTCTCGCAGCGCAACTGCAGTTCAGTCGGCATCGCTTGCGGCTAGACCCCGCTTCCCTTGGGATGGCGGCTGTCCCTTGACGGCCCACCGCGCGGGATCGTGTTCCTCGAGATAGAAATCGCGGCTCATCCAGCCGAAGATCATCGACTTGGTGATGGGCAGCTTTTCCGGGCGAATGCCCATGTAGACATGCATCATGATGAGCCCAATGAGCGAAACGCCGGCCAGCCCGTGCAACACGTACATCAGGCCCCAGGTCATATCGCTGAATAGATATGGATTGCGCGTGAAGATCGGCGTTTGGATGCGCTTCATCATGAGCAGACCGGTGCAGATGACGGCCAGGCCGGCGAGAACGATGACGCCGTGGTAAAGCTTGTTTTCGAGCGGATACTTGGCGAATCGCGTGGGCGCCGAAGCGGGTTTGCCGAAGAAGCGCCGCGTCCGGCGCACGGCGTCGCGGATATCGGTCTTGTCCGGCCAGATGGACCAGAAATCCAGGACGAACGAGGAGTGGACGATGTGAAAGATGATCGAGACGGTAAACACCAGGCCCGCAATCCAGTGATAGAGCACCCAGTCGAACTCGACCCCGACCTTGGGCAGGAAGGCGGTGATCAGCAGCGTGAGCATGGAGATGGCCATGATCCAGTGAAAGAGGCGCGCCGTCAGCGAATGACGCGGAACCCGCTCCGGAACACCCGCGGCTTCAGCCGGCGAGATGTGCGCGGCCTTGCGCGGAACCACCACCTTGACGTACACGGCGTGCGCCACCATGAAAAACAATCCAAAGATCACCGCAACCCAGATCAAGCCCCACGCGATGTGCTCCGGAACGGTCCTGCCCCACGGACTGATTGCCCAGGTTATGAAGTCCATGACGTCTCCTGCACGCCGCCGATGGCCCGTTTCACCAGATTGCGCATCAACGGAATTTTATAAGCGTTGAACTGTAGCGGAACCGCACCCTGCACGGCCAGTTTTCCAGCCATCTCGCCGGTGGTTGCATCGGCCGGCTTGCCGCGCACCGCGGCTTCCACGGCCTTGAGCCGCAACGGCCGGGGCGCGACGGCGTTCACGGCGATGCGCATCTCATCGATGTTACCGCCGCTGAGCTTCATGGCCGAAGCCACATTCATCAACGGGAAATCCCAGACATTGCGGTCACGGACTTTCTCGAAATAAAACTTGGCCCCCGACCACGTCGAGGGAATGCGGATCGCGGTGAGCAGGTCACCGGGGTTCAGCATGTTGAGGCGCGTGATGTCAATGTCGGGGCCGACGAAGAAGTCCTCGGCGTCCACAACGTGCTCGCCTTTGGAGTTGTGGATCACGAACTTCGCATCGAGGGCGATGAGCGCGGGTGCGGAGTCGGAAGGGTGCACGGCCACGCAGCGGTCGGCGCCGAAGATAGCGTGCTCGCGGTTGCGGCCCACAGGCGTGTCCGCGTAACACTCGTTGCCGCCGGCGCGGTAGCAGGGCCACCCGGCGCGATAATACCAGCAGCGGGCGTCCTGCGAAACGTTGCCACCCAGGGTGCCCTGATTGCGAATCTGGGGCGAGGCCACCCGCTCCACAGCGTCGGAAAGCAAGCCGTAGTTTTTCTTGATCTCGGGGTGGTTCGCAATCTCGGTGAGAGTGGTCATGGCGCCGATTTCGACGCCGTCGCCAGTCGAGCGAATTCCCTTGAGTTCGTCGACGCCGCTCAAGTCGACCAGCACTTTCGGCTTCTTGATGCGGTCCTTGAGCCAGTCGAAGCTGTCCATGCCGCCGGCCATCACCCAGGCGTCTTCGCGATATGTCTCCAGCAACTTCTGAGCATCCGCCGCCGAGGCCGGTTGAAGCAGGTCAAAAGCGGGCATTACGTCTCGAATTACCGCCATAGCTCTCTCCGTTTCACATCACTCGTCAGATGTGGGCCAGCAAAGGATTCTGCATCGGACGTCCGGCTTCATAGGACGTCAGAATGGTGTCGGCGTTCACGGGCACGCGCTGGAAGATGTTGTCGCCGAGCGCGTCCGCCAGCGCATTGGTGATCGCGGCGCATCCGCCGCCCACGGGCGGCTCGCCTATACCACGAGCGCCCACCGGTGTCTCCGGATCGGGAATGTTTAGCGCATTCCACTTCATGTCCACTGGCACGTCCAGAATGGTTGGCGGCCGGTTCTGGTAAAAGCGCTCAGCGACGGTGACGCCATAGTGCGGATCGATGACCCACTTCTGACCGATGGCGTGGGCCATGCCCAGCGTCGAGCGCCCAAGCACCTGGCCGCCGAGTGCGGCCGGGTGAATCACCGTGCCTACGTCGGCGTAGGCCAGATAGTCGGTAATTTGATACTTGCCGGTCTCAAGGTCGGCTTCCACCTCGGCAAAGCAAGCTACGTAGGAAAACGAATCGCCGTCATGGGGGTAGTTGTCCTTGGCCGAAGCCACCAGTCCCTGGCCAGCCAGCGCGGCCACCGCCTTTTTGGTGGCTTTGTTCACTTGGGGATTCACGTCGTGTCCGTCGTAGATGCCGCCCAGCTTAATGGCGTGCTGCGCAGCCTCGGCGAAGCTCATGCCCACGCCACCACCCTTTTGCGAAACGCGCAAGTTGGCGACCTCGTAATCGGCCGGCTGTCCGCCCAGGGATTTAGCCGCAACTTCCTTGAGTCTCCGCACGCACTCGAGGGCAACCGCATGGCCCGCCCGGGTCAGGGCGTGGATGGTCTGGCTGCCGCCCGATGCGCAAGTGTAAGGAAAGTGTTTTGAAGTGTCGCCCCAAACGATGTCGCAAGCCTCCCAGGGGACGTCGAGAACCTCGGCGGCGGCGCGATGCACGTCGATCAAGGCTTCAGTGCCCAGGTTGCCGGCGCCGGATTGGATTTGAACGCGGCCCTGCGGAGTGATGATGATCAGCCCGTCGAAGCCGATAGTACCGCCGTGGTAGGTGCTCAGCGCCACGCCGACACCCCGCACCCTGGTCCCAACCTGCTTGGGCTGGCGCGCCGCCCGTTCGCTCCAGTTGAACTGCTTGGCGCCCTCGTCCAGCGCCTGCTTCAGGAAGCAGCTCGTGGCGTACGGCCGCTTGCCCCCGTGACTGGGCGGCCCGTACTCGGCTTTTCCCTCGGGACAATTCACGCGCCGCAGCGCCACCTGGTCGACGCCGAGCTTGCGCGCGGCCTTGGACAGGATGGGCTCGATAATGGCGATGGCCTGCATGCCGCCGGGCGCGCTCTGGGCGCTGCGCGGCGGGGTGTTGGTGACGACGGTGACATTGCGCCACCGCATGGCCGGCGGCTGATATAGCAGCGATGTAATTTGGCCACAGGCGCCTCCGTCTCCATTCGATCCGTAGGAGCCGGCGTCGGAAACCAAGAACATGTCGAGCGCGGTAATGCGGCCGTCCTTGTCAAAACCAACTTTGGTGCGGGCGCGGATGCCGGGTCGGGCGCGTCCGATAAAATGTTCCTCCTCGCGGCTGATGCGCATCATCACCGGAGCATTGAGCTTCTTGGAGAGAAGAGCAGGAATTACCAGCGTCAGGGCGCCGGTGATTTTGCTGCCGAATCCGCCCCCGGTGTATTCGCTGATGAACACGACGTCTTCCTCATTCATGTGCATCCAGCGGGCGATGGCGGACACGGTTTGAAAAGTGCTTTGCGTGCCGGTGTACAGAAAGAGCTTGCCATTCTGCCAGTGAGCCATGGCGGTGCGCGGCTCGAGGCACTGGTGGCTCACATCTTCCGTCGAGAAGGTCTCGTCGAGGACGAGCGCGGCGTTCCTGAAGCCGGCGTCGACATCGCCATAGGACCACTCGTCGGGCGCGTGCCCCATAGGCAGCTTGCCTTCCTTCTCCGCGGCAAAATCCTCATCTGTCCACTTGAGCACAGTCAGCTCAGCTTGCCCCCTCGGCGGCTTCGCCTGCACCCATATATTGCCGTCCATGCGCGCGTTGGCGCTGCCGGGGCGCAGACTGTCCAGAGGGTCGGTGTTGAAGGGAAGCGGCTCCATCTCGATGTCGATCTTCTCGATCGCCTCGGCGCAGGTGAGCTCATCCACCGCGGCCACGGCGAGGATCGGCTCGCCCTGGTACATGGGTTCGGCGGCCAGCGCCAACTCGCCCCATTTATCGGCCTTGATCCTGGTTCCGTTGTCGTTGATGTAATCCGCGAGGCCGGGGACATCGGCCGGCGTGAGGATGCCTTTCACTCCCGGCATGGCCAACGCTTTTTCGGTGTTAATGCGCTTCACGCGGGCATGGGGCATGGGGCTGAGGACCAGGCGGCAAAACAGCATCCCTTCGCCGCGAAAATCCTCGGCGTACTTCGCCTTGCCAGTTACCTTCGCCACCAGGTCGTTGGTGGGGTAGTCTTTGCCGATGAGTTTGTACCCGGTCCCGAAAGGGATCGGCTTCAAGCTCTCCGCCTTGGTCAATTCAACTGCCGCCATATCCATGGTCAAGCCCTCCTCATGTACTCCGCAGCGCGCATCATGGAGTCGAGAATCTTGCTGTAGTCCTGGCACCGGCAAAGATTGCCCGAGACGCCGTACGCCATTTCGGCTCGTGTGGGATTGGGATGGGACTTCAGGAATGCGACCGCCGACATCACGAACCCCGGCATGCAAAAGGCGCACTGGAAGCCCTGACTATCGACCACGGCCTGCTGCACGGGATGGAGCTTGCCGTCGGCTGCAGCCAGGCCTTCGATGGTGGTGACGTTGCGGCCGCGCACCGTGTGCGTGAGCACCGAGCAGCTATAATACGGCGTGTCGTCGATCAGAACCGTACACGAACCGCACTCGGCGCGGTCGCAGCCAAGCTTTGTGCCCGTCAGACCAAGCTTGTAGCGCAGCGTCCACGCCAGAGTCTCCTGCTTCATAACGTCCACGCGGCGTGGCTTGCCGTTTACATAGAGAGTAATCAGGCGTTCGCCCGCGCCAGGCAGGGGGCGCCTCGAGTGCGCCAGAAAGCGATAACTCGCCGCGCTTACCACCGCGCCGCCGGCAATGACTCCCAGGATGAAATTGCGCCTGGTGATGGTCTTGGCCGCACCGTCGTTTTGCTTCAGATCGTCAGACTCCGACATGCCCATCCTCCGGGTTCAGGTTTCTTTCAGGGGATGCGAATCGCTGCGCACTACAAAGACCGGGTCGATCTCAGAACAATGGCGTTTAAGAAATTAATTTGGAGAATCCATCGCTGGCAAGCTATGAACGCAACGATGCCGCTATCTTAATCCCGGATTGCCGGTTTGTGAAGCCAGAACGTCGCGAAAACTCGCAAATGGCAATGACAATCTTTTCGAGAATAAGCGGTTGGCGTCGCTTCACGCCTGGAAAAGTCTCATTATTTGGGACAAAGCCCCCCTGAGGTGCGGCAGGGCCATACGCAATCGCCAAATCGGCTTCATGGTTGCCAGGCCTGTTTGGGCCACGGGCCTGTGCGAGAAGCAGGTTGCCGGTTGCGACAAACGCCTGTCATCAAACATCATTGGCATAGCACGGCGCTGAACGACGCCGCGCACCGGCAAGGCAAGATCGGAGCCGGGAAGAAGTGGATTTCCCGGGGCGACATGGCGAGTCTGAAAGTTGAAATCAAGCAGGAGGCGCCCTTTTCCAGCCTGGAGGAGGAAACGCTCCTGAATTTGCTGCACACCTCCGATTGCCTGCACCGCCGGCTTCAGCTTGAGATTCGCGCCCGGGGCGTCACGTCGACGCAATACAACGTGTTGCGCATTTTGCGCGGAGCGTTCCCGCAGGGGCTCACGTGCGCCGCCATCGGCAGCCGCATGATTACCGCCGAGCCTGACATCACGCGGCTTTTGAGCCGGCTAAAGGCGCTTAAGCTGGCGCGGCAACGGCGCGACCGGCGCGACCGGCGTAGGGTGTGGACGCAAATTACTGAAGCCGGCCTCGAACTATTGCAGGCCATCGATCCGGTGGTCCGGCAGGTTCCTAAAGCTCTGCTCGGCGACATGAAGCCGGAAGAACTCACTGAGTTGAACCGCCTGCTTGAGTTGGCGCGAAACAGCGGGGGCAAAACGCCGGCGCGCCAATGTGATTGCGATGGGGAGGCAAGGGTAGACAGGAGCACTGTGGGTGCGGACGAGGGGAAGCGCCGTCATTCGTGAATAACTTTCTGCGCCACCAATTCTTCATCCAAGTCGGCTTGGACGATCTTGTTGTGCAAACAATAAAGCGCCAGCTCGAGTCGGTCTGAGACGCCCAGCTTGTCGTAGATTTTACGCAGATAGTTCTTGATCACCTGTTCGGTGGTGCCCAACTGAAAAGCAATCTCTTTGTTGCGCTTACCTTGGGTGATGCAGGTGATGATCGACATCTCCTTGGGCGAGAGCCGGGGTTGACTGCGGGGGCTGACTAAAGCGGCGGCCTGGGCGCGATACGCTTCAATCACCCAGTTCACCGACTGGTTATCGATCCACGTCTCGCCGGCGGCAATTCTGCGTACGCAGCGAACCAGCAGATCAGGGGAAATGGTGCGCGGAATGATGCCACGGACGCCGCGGCGGTAGAGTTCCACGGTCTGGCTTTCATCGGCCCCAACCGCTTGAACGATCAATTTGACCTCAGGAGCAGTCCGCAGCAGTTCCGGAATGGCGTTGGTCGTGCCGGCCAGCAAGCTGCCTTCCAGAAGCACGACATCCGTAGGATAACGCCCGACGGCGGTGCGCAGGTTCTCGAAAGAATCTGCTTGAGCCACCACGCGCAGATCGTCTTCCAGGGCGAAGACTTTACGAATGCCTACGCGGTAGATGGCCTGCGAATCCGCCAGGATGATCCGAATCGTGCCCGGCTTGGCCGATCCCTCGATTGCCTCGCCGTCAGGGGTGTCGTCGAGAATGTCCATGACTGACTGTTTGCCTAAAGCCATTTGCGTTTCTCACTGCTCCGCAAACTGATAATCGTCAATTGTGGCGGCCGCGAGATATTGGCTTTGGCTTAACGAGCAGCGTACCACACGTCCGGCACAATGAACCAGCACATCGTGTGCAGCTCCTAAAACGGCGCCCGGCATGCGCAAAGAAAAATTGATCTTGAGGCCGGGTTGCAACTCATGATCCAACGCAAAGAGCACCCCGTTGCCGGAGACGTTGCGGGTCATTGCGGAGAACTCCCCTTCGTCCGAGGCCAGCACGACGGGCAATGTTAAAGGGAATCGCACCGCACAACGCACTTCTTGCCGCGGGCCGACCGACGTGCGGCCGCTGGAGCGCGGGGAAGAATAGGATTTCAAACTAGTCATGGCTAGACACCAAGAAAATCCCTAAGGCCAATCTAGCCCATTTTTCCGGCGCGACCCACGGCACCAAAGTTTCAAGAATAGTAATCATTTTCGAGTTAGAACATGTACCCGATGGGCGAGGGGCGACCCTCATTTCAGAAATACCGGGAGCGGCTCGCTGGTCAAGCCGGCAACGAAGAGAGGAGAGATAAAAGACAGAAGGTTGGCCCCGCTGCACGGAATGGCACGTCCGCAAGTTGGCGATCGATCGGTATCGCAGTCCATGGGTTATATGCCATGTACTTTTCAGTTACCCCTACCCCCTCCTCCCAAATAGGGTTAAGTGGTTTGTTTGCAACCACTTGTACTATTTAGTACTGGGTCTAAATTATTGATAATAAAGGTGTTAGATCCTAAAATCTTCGATCATAAGGACTTACGGACCATTTTCGGTCGTTTTGCCCCGCTTTTGGTGCAGTCCCAGGCAGAGCCTGGCTGCGAAGGGGCCGCAAAAAACAGCCAAGGCCCGGGGGATGGCGGCTGTGCCTAGCGCTACAGTTGTGGTTGTATCCTGGGCCAGAAAAGCCAAAGCCCGGAGGCTGAAGGCCTGGCCATCCGGGCATTTTTCGAAGGCTGAACCCCTCGGCTCCCTCCGAATTCGCCGATTTACAACTGTACTGGCCACCTTCCCGGGCCGGCCCGTCGCCGGAAGAGGGATCACCCCGTTCTGTTCCCTAAAACTATTCTAGCGGTTTGGCGGAAATAACCGGCAAGCCTCACCCGCAAGCCCGCAAGTTCGCTTAGCTGGATCTAAGGAGTCAGGGCGTTTTGCATGCGCGGATCAGCAGTCAATCAGATGCTCGACACTTACGTCCGATGCCCAAGAAACCGAATAGTCGCGCGTGTGGAGCCATTTTTTGCGGGCATTCAATTGTTGTCCCAATTCCGTCCCGAATACTGAAGAAAACGTTACTTTTGTGGTAGCGACGCTCACCGTTATGGGTTACTCTTACGGTGCGAAAACTTTCAGATTCAACAAGGAGTGTACGTTCATGATTTCGCGTTCGCTTGCAATTCGTATTGGGATCTTTAGCATCATCATCGGGCTCGGGGCCACCTACGCGCTCGCATCGACGTCGTCTCCGGTTCGTTCCGGGATTAGCATTCATCAAGTCTCTGCCGCCTCTGAGCCCATTTGGCCTTTCCCGCCGCCGCCGCCCATGAAGGCCGCTTCCGAGCCCATTTGGCCTTTCCCGCCACCACCGCCCATGAAGGCCGCTTCCGAGCCCATTTGGCCCTTCCCGCCACCACCGTCCACGATGGCCGCCTCCGAGCCCATTTGGCCCTTCCCACCGCCTCCGCCGGTCAGTTAGTGTCAGCCGGCTAACCGTTTCGTGGAAGTCCGCTCCCGGGAGTTTGTTGCTAAACTCTAGGTGTTGCCGAGGCATATTCGGGGTGGGCTCAGACAATGAGTTTGGACGCCATTCTGTGGTTTTCAGCTAGCGTGGCGGAGGCGGCGGTTGTCGCGCTACTGCTTTACCGGCGTGTGTGGCGTTCCTTCCCTGTTTTCTCGCTGTATAGTGTCTGGACCCTGGTGGCGAGCATATCGGTTTACGCCATTCTGCATGGCTATTCCCGACCGTCCCATGCCGGGGCATATTCGGTATATGTCACCGTTTACCTGGTGACGGTCATTGTGGATTCCACGATGCTGTTCGGCGTGTTGGTCGAGTTGGCCTGGTCCGTGCTAAGGCCGGTGCGCTCTTCGCTGCCGCGGGGCGCGCTCCTAGTGGTGGGCGCGCTCATCCTCGCCCTCGGCGCCGTAATTTGGCCCTTTGCCGGACTTCCTGCGGCCAGCCATATGCCTCGTGAAGTAGGGGGGTTGATGCGCCTCCAACAAACCTTTTCGATTCTGAGGGTCGTTGTTTTCCTGGCCCTCGCTGGCCTGAGCCAGTTGCTCTCGATCGGATGGCGGAATCGAGAATTGCAGATTGCCACCGGCCTGGGATTCAATTCGCTCATCGGGGTCGCCGTGGCCATGCTGCACACCCATCAGTCAACCTGGGCGCAGTATAGCCATTGGAATGAGTTGGTGGTGGCCAGTTACCTCTGCTCCCTGCTTTATTGGGTGGTGAGTTTCGCTCAGCAGGAAGAGCAACGCCGCGCGTTCAGCCCGCAAATGCAGCATTTGCTGTTGGCGATGGCTGGGTCGGCCAAGGCTGCCCGGATCGCGCTTGCAGATTCGGGGTCGGGTAGGACGGGCAAGATTGGCCCGCTTTAAACCGCCCTCGAATGGCGCATGTTACTTTAGTACACTGAACGAACGATTCCCGATTTTGGCGCGAAAAGCGTTAAAACGGTGTTTTTTTGTGCACAAACGTCCGATTTTCTGGTAAGTAATAAGTACGAGAAGCGCACGGAGCGAATCGATCGGGATGGTATGTTACCAAATCCCGGTGTGAAGGGTTCCTTATGATTTCATCGTTAGTACAGATTGCGGTCCTGGTAGGAATTGTGTTTTGCCTTGGTCGGTGGTGGATGAATATCCGGCGCCGCAACGCTCAAACCTGGGAAACCCTACTGGCCCGCCTTCGACCGGATTGGAGTGCGCGCGAATTAAGCGACCGCTTTCTCTGGCAGGAGGGCTTGAGCGCCACACCCGAAGACGCTTGGCAGCGCATGCAAGGCCCGAAGGGGCTTTGGGTCATGTATCAGAATGCCCGCGTGATGCAGGAAATGGCGGATTATGCCGCCAAGTGTTGCCAAGGGGTGGACCGTGTTCTCATCGAGACACTGCATAGTGACGCAATGCAGATTCGCCTATGCGTCCTTACTGCGCTCGCGCAATATGGCTTTACTAAGGCCAGCGAAGGCGTGCGCGTGAATGCCTTCCGCGCTGCGTCGATATACATCGGCATGGCGGCGCGGATGACTCAGTTCCTGCAGGATTACGCCGCTGCGCGGGTTCCTGATTTTGTGGCGGCGATGTAAGCCGTTTCCAAGCCTCCGACATGCAAAAGCCCCGGTCGACAGCCAGGGCTTTTGACTCAATGGCAACCGGGCGACGTCAAGCCGCATTTGCATCAAGAAACATATTGATGTTGCGAAACTCCTGGTCGCTCAGGCGATAGTCGAGCGCGGGAACCGTCTCCTCCACCTGCCGGGCATTGCGGCCACCCACGATGGCAGCGGTGATGGCCGGATGGTGCAGTGTCCACGCAATCGCGACCACGCCTGGAGTAACGCCGTGCGCGCTCCCAATTTCGCGAAGCAGTTCTACTAGGCGCAAATTGCGGCTCAACCGCGGCTCGTTGAACTCAACCGCATGGCGGCGCCAGTCGTCGGCCGGCATCGCTCGGACGCGCTCGGCGTTCATCTTGCCGGTCAACAGCCCCGAAACCATCGGGGAATAATTGATCACCCCGATGCTGTTGACCTGCGCGTAGGGCAAAATCTCCTCTTCGACGCTGCGGCGAAGCATGGAATACGGAGGCTGCAGGCTGGTGACGGGCGCAATCTTCTGGATACGTTTCATCTGTTCTACATTGAAGTTCGAGACGCCTATCCAGCGGATCTTGCCCTGCTTGCGCAACCGTTCGAGCGCCTTCCAGGCAGTTTCAATCTCGTCTTCAGGGTTCGGCCAGTGAATCTGGTAAAGATCGATGGTGTCGACGCCTAGCCGGCGTAACGAGTCCTCCAATTCTTCAGCCAGCGAAGCGGGGTTGAGCGCGCCGAAGATTGTTCGGTCGGAATTCCACCGGCGGGAACATTTGGTGAACACATAGGGCTTGGGGCTGGCGCCCTTAAGCGCGCGGCCGACCACCTCTTCCGAGTGACCCAGTCCGTAAACCGCGGCGGTATCGATCCAATTGATCCCCAATTCGATGGCGCGATGAATCGCCCCAACCGAGTCATTGTCGTTCTGGGGCCCCCACGCAAATTGCCAGTCGCCGCCGCCGATGGCCCAGGCGCCAAAACCGATGGGGGTGATGCGAAGGTCGGAGTTGCCGAGGATGCGAAGGGAATGCGAGGTCAGAGTTGTCATGTTCACAGCATAAATGCGCCGGTCCGCCCGGAAGGGCGCCGAAAAGAGGAACCTGCACGCCTATATTGAGCGCGCAAGCAAATCAAGTAGCGAAAAAACGATGACGAGCGGGCTTGTAAGACATCGATCATCGCGCCGCAACTCGACGTTCTCGGCGCGTCGCCCGCCCATGAACGGCTACATGTGCGGGTTGGCCTCCTCCCGGTGCTCGGGAGTCGGCTTGCGTTTTTCTGTTTGAGGCCGCGCGGCGGGGGCACGCGCCGGAGTGCGCTCAGGGCGCGCCGGGGCCGCATGGGTTTCGGCGCGTGGTTGCTCCGGGCGATTGGGCTCCGCTCGTTGGGGTTGGACAGGGCGGGACTGCGTGCGACTCGGTTCTGGGCGTGTCGGAACTACGCGATTGGGCGCAGCGCGATTTTCGGGGCGCACCGGGGCGGCGCGATTCGCCTCGGGATGGTTCGCTTCCATCCGGGTGGCGGGGGCAGTTGCGCGGGGCTCGGGAAGCATACGCATGGGCGGCAGGTTGCGCACTTGCGGAGTCTCGGGCCTCACATTGTGCTCGGCGGCCACGGGCCTCGTGAAGGCCACTTCGGCGGGACGACCGTGATTGGCCGATTCGAATTGCGCGCGGTTGGACATGGCGGAAGACCGCAAATCGATCTGGGGGCGCATGGGCGCGACGTGGGGCTCGCGCAGAGCGGCCAGCTCCGCCAATCTGGGCCGCACCTGGATGCCACCGCGGCCGCCGTTAAAGCTGACCCGTGAAACGGTGTTATACCGAATCTGGTAGTTGTAGACGTTGTGAACGACGGTGACATTCACATTGTTCACGTAGCGGTTGTAAGCGAAATGGCCATTGTTCCAATAGCCGCCTTGATAGCCGATGCCAACGTAGCCAAAGCCGTAATTGATACCGCCATAGAAACCGATGTGCCGCGCCCAGTAGCCATGGTAGTAGGCGTAGCGGCTATGATCGTAAGCCCAGTAGCCGGGCGTCCAGAGCGCGCCCTCATAGGGCGCCTCGACCCAGGCGCCGGGAACCCAATAGTAGCCGGCGGGGGCG
>JASHTU010000522.1 GCA_030040395.1 Acidobacteriaceae bacterium | reverse complement strand
CCAGGAGTCCGGCACGGTAAGGCCGGGCGTGGCGCCTAAAACAATCCAAGTTCGGGGAGTGGCTCAGCCTGGTAGAGCACCTGGTTCGGGACCAGGGGGTCGGAGGTTCAAATCCTCTCTCCCCGACCATCATTTCTATCATATATTCAACAACTTACGCGACCTTTTCGGTTGTGAGGAAAATTTGATTTTTTGATGCATTCGTACAACTACGGTGCGCAATCTCATCCCATATTCCGCAGCCTTTTCCTTCCTAAGCGCTGCGTTATCTCTTACCCGATCGTACAAGTTATCCATCGATTCCCCAATGTGGCCCAGCCATTAGTCGCGGAGTTCGCTTCACCGGGGTTTCTCTGCTGCGCCGAATTGTTGACGAGATCGACCGTGTCAGCGCGACTCACGGCGATGATTACACTGCTCCGCGAAACGATATTATTCATTTTCCCGCGGGGATAGAAGTTCAAGCTTGTTCCCCGGAAGGGGGCTGAAGGGTTTCGGCCGGGACCGGCATGCGCGGTCCGGCCATGCGTTTCGTTGGCGGTGTGGAGGACGTGACGACAGAGGCCGGAACTCAGCGCTCGTTTTATTGTTAGGCGCAAGCTAATTCGTCTCTGGATGGAATTGGCGAGGAGCACCATCGAAGCGCTCCGCAAACCACTTGATCAGCCGGCATGACATTGACTTTGATTCGAGCGTTCTGATCGACGCAGAACGGCAAGCGCAGAATGCTCGGCAAACATTGGAGTCCATCTCGGCGCACGCAGGCGCTAGTGATGGCGCCATCTCAGTCGTACCACTGATTGAATTCCTGCACTCATCAACCTTTACAATGCCGCGAGGAGTCCTATAGTATCAGTCACGCGTCTGATTGGCTGTTTTACGCGATACTTCCTCTCTATTCGGCCGTTGCACGCGAAACTTCCTCTCTATACGGGTCGGGATGGGTTGGCTAAAGTGGCTGTTGCTGATAGTTTTCGCCGTTACCTGCGCGTGTGCGCTGGTGAAAGCCGTTTCACGCCCTCATGCGGGCCAAACGGACCTGCCTGCGTATGTCACCTCCGGTGTTTTCACCACGGCGCACCCTACAGCGTTCCTGGCGGCAAAAGATTTTCTAGACTTCCATCCAGAACATCCCGTGCAGCCTATTGCTTTCACACACGCCGTCCATCTTGCGAAAGGACTGCAATGCGAGTTCTGCCACGCGGGCGTGGACCAGGGGCCTGACGCCCGTATTCCCGGCGTGGCTGTCTGCATGGCCTGCCATCAGGTGATCGCGACGGACCGCCCCGAAATCAAAAAGATTGCCGCTTACGCAGCCCGTGGCGAAGACATTCCCTGGGTGCGTGTCTATGCCTACAGCGATTCAGCGCACGTTAAGTTCAATCATGCCCCGCACATTCGCGCGCACATACAATGCGCCTCCTGCCACGGCGATATGACGAAGCAAACTACGGCTGAGCGCAAAATAAATCTGAATATGGGTTATTGCATCGATTGTCACCGGCAAAAGCGGGTTTCCATCGATTGCGCCACATGTCACTACTGACGGATAGGATACCGGCGAACTTTTATGGATCGGCGCAACTTCATCAAGATTTCGGCTGTCTCGGGGGCAATAGCCACGCTCGACGCTTGCGGTCATCCCGACCAAAAGCTCATCCGTTTCGTTCCCGAAGAAAACTTGATCCCTGGTATCGCCACATGGAAGCCAAGCGTCTGCACGTTATGCTCCGCCGGATGCGGCTTGCTGGTGCGGGTCATGGAAGGCGACGCCGAAGTGGTGCGTCACGGCAAACGCGGCCTGATGAAGATGGGCCTGGCGAAGAAGCTTGAGGGCAATCCACAGAACCCAGTAAATATGGGAAAGCTGTGTGCGCGCGGCCACGCCGGCTTGCAGGTGCTCTACCATCCCGACCGCATCACGCACCCGATCAAGCGTACCGGCGCGCGGGGTGCAGGTCAGTTTCAAGAGATTAGCTGGGACGATGCGCTGAAGGAAGTGGCTTCGCGCCTGACCACGCTCGAATCGTCGAAGGCTGCGAACTCGCTGGCCTTTCTTTCACGGCCCTTGAGTGGCCAGCGCCACGAATTGATCGAGAGTTTTTTGAAGGCCTTTGGCGCGCCGCCGGCAGTCTGGTACGAACCTTTCGACGAAGCTGTGCTGCGTCAGGCAAATCTTATGAGCTTTGGCCATGCCGCGCTGCCGACGTTCGACTTGGCCCGCGCCGATTATGTGATCTCATTCGGAGCGGATTTCCTCGGCGCATGGAACTCGCCGGTTGCGCAGTCGATAGGTTACGGCGAGATGCGCAGAGGCCGACCCGGCCGCCGGGCAAAATTCGTGCAGGTCGAGTCGCGCATGTCGCAGACCGGCGCCAACGCCGATGAGTGGATTGCGTGCCATCCCGGAACGGAAGGGGCGCTGGCGCTGGGCATTGCGCATGTGATTTTGGGCGAGAAGCTCGCTGCGCAAGGAGCGGGAACGCGCGCCGGCGCACGGTTCCCCGGTTGGTCTGCCGGACTGCCGGAATTCACGCCTGAAGCGGTGGAGAAGCAAACGGGCGTAAGCGCAGCGGTCATTACGCGCCTGGCGCATGAAATCGCTCGAAGTGGATCGGCGACTGTGATGATCGCAGGCGCGCCGCTTGCGCACACCAATGGGCTCTTTAACGCGCTGGCAGCCAATGCCCTGGAAGCTTTGGTAGACACGGGCCATGATGAGAAGCCTATCCTGGCATTCACGCCCGCTGTGCCGCTCGGGGGCGGTGCGCAGTCGGCGACGCAGGCGAGCCTGGCCAGCCTAAACGCGCTGGCGCAATCGGCGTTGCGGGGCCAGTTGCAGATGCTTCTGCTCTACGACGCCAATCCGATTTTCTCGGCGCCCGCGGCAACCCAAATCCGTGAAGCAATTGCCAAGATTCCTTACATTGTCAGCTTTGGCAGTTTTATTGATGAGACCAGCGCGCATGCCGACTTGATCTTGCCTGACAATGCGCCGCTTGAGTCCTGGCTTGACAGCGTCCCCCAGGCCGGCTCTTTCCAATCTGTAGCCAATATTGCGCCGCCCGCGGTTGCTCCGCTGCACAACACGCATCCCATGCCCGACGTGTTGCTGGTCCTGGCGCAAAAGCTCGGCGGCGACACCGCCAAGGCTCTGCCGTATTCGACTTTCGATGCCATGCTGCGCGCCGCGCTCGTTCCTTTGCGGACTCACGGCGGCTCGATTGATGCGCATAGCGACGATGACTTCTGGACGGCAGTGCAAAAACAAGGCGGTTGGTGGAGCGCGGCATCCGCGGCTCCGGCAGCCGGACCGAAGAGCGCCAGGAGCGCAGCGGCTCCAGCGGCCTCTGGGAAGAATGCTCCGGCACTGCCGGAGTTTGCAGGCGCGGCTGCAGATTTTCCGTTTTATTTCCAGCCCTTCGTCTCGCAGTCGCTTGGCGACGGATCGCTGGCGCATTTGCCGTGGATGCAGGAGCTGCCCGACGTGCTCTCCACCGCCATGTGGTCAAGCTGGGTAGAGATCCATCCCAAGACCGGCGCGCGGTTGGGAATTCAACAGGGCGATCTGGTAGCGATTGCTTCCGAGGTGGGGACACTGCGGGCTGCGGCGGTTCTTTCCCCGGGGATTGCCCCGGATCTGTTAGCTATGCCGGTCGGCCAGGGACACGAGAATTTTGGCCGGTTTGCCAGCGGCCGCGGCGCGAATCCCTTCTCGATTCTCGCGCCACTTACCGAACCGCAAACCGGATCGTTGGCTTGGGCGGCGACAAGGGTGAAGCTGACGCGGGTGGGCGGACCCGAACAGGCCAGGCTCGTACTGTTCTCGGGAGGGCTGAGCGGCTTCCCGCGCGAAGGGGAGCACCGCTAATTTTTGCGTCACGGAATGCTCCGCCCAGCGCGGAGGGAAGGGACGAGGAAAATCAATGTCTCACAAGTGGGCGATGGTGGTGGATCTAGACCGCTGCACCGGGTGTGAAGCGTGCGTAGTCGCGTGCCACGCCGAAAATAATATCCCCACAGTAGGCGGGGACCAAGCTGCGCGCGGCCGCGCCATGCATTGGATCCGTGTCGAGCGCTACTGGGAGGGCGACTTCCCGAACCCTCGCGTTCGCTTTCAGCCAGTCCTCTGCCAGCAATGCGATGACGCTCCCTGCGAATCTGTCTGCCCCACGTATGCCAGCTATCACACCTCCGAGGGGCTGAATGGGCAGGCCTACAACCGTTGCATCGGCACCCGTTTTTGCGCCAATGCCTGCCCATACAGCGTGCGCTTCTTCAATTTCTTTGATCCGAAGTGGGACAAGCCGCTCAACTTGCAGCTCAACCCCGATGTTTCCTTGCGCAGTGTAGGCGTTATGGAGAAATGCACTTTCTGCGTGCAGCGCATCAAGTCGGCCGAGATTCAGGCCGAGGCGGAAAAGCGGGAACTGAAGGATGGCGAATTTACCACCGCCTGCGCACAATCGTGCGCGTCCAAGGCATTGGTTTTCGGCGATATGAACGATCCCCATAGCGAAGTTTCGCGGCTGGCAAGCTCGAATCGCAGCAGCAAACTTCTGGGCGAGCTCGGCACTAAGCCCAGCGTTACTTATCTCGAGCGAGGCACATGGCAGGATGCAAACAACGCCTGAACAAGTCGAGAAAGATCTGCTCCGGCCGATCTTTCACAGTGGCCCGAAGTACTGGACCGCGGTCGGGATAGCGAGCTGTCTCGTGTTTGCGGGGGTGTCTGCGTTCGGCTACCAGGTTTACAGCGGAATCGGCGTGTGGGGCATCAACTCGCCGGTATTCTGGGCCTTCGATATCACCAATTTTGTTTTTTGGATCGGCATCAGTCACGCCGGCACGTTGATTTCCGCCATTCTGCGCCTGGTCAATGCGACGTGGCGCCGCCCGGTTACACGCTGCGCGGAAGCGATTACAGTCTTCTCGCTCGTGATCGGCGGCCTCATCCCGCTTTGCCACATTGGTCGACCATGGCTCGGCTACTGGATGATTCCTTATCCCACTCAGCGCGATATATGGCCTAACTTCCGCTCCCCGCTGGAATGGGACTTTTTTGCCATCTTCACCTATCTCACCGGCAGCACCACGTTTCTGTATCTGCCTACCATCCCGGACTTTGCCGCCATTCGCGACGCCTCGAGGGGCCTGCGCAAAAGGATTTACAGCATGCTTGCGCTGGGGTGGCAGGGCACGCCAAGGCAGTGGCAGCGGCTTGAAATTGCCATGCATATTATGGCCATCGCCATTGTTCCGGTCGCCGTTTCCGTGCACACCATCGTCTCCTGGGACTTCTCGATGACGCTGGTCCCGATGTGGCACTCAACCATCTTTGGACCCTATTTCGTGGTGGGCGCAATCTTCAGCGGTGTAGCTGCGCTGATTCTCGCCATGGCGCTGCTACGACGATTCCTGCATCTGGAGGAGTATCTCAAGCCTGTCCACTTCAAC
>JASHTU010000521.1 GCA_030040395.1 Acidobacteriaceae bacterium | reverse complement strand
GTCGCCAAACCGGAAACTGCGCCACTACCCGGACGCGATCTCATATCTGACCAACTCCCCCCGAATGGCTATCAACCCCTCCGCCCTCCGCACTCAACCCATCCCTTCTCATTCCGAACAGATTATTTTTCTCCCCAACCTTGCCGGTTATTTCCGCAAAATCGCTAGAATGGTTTTAGGTAGCAGAATTGGGTGATCCCTCTTCGGAGACGGAGCGGCCCGGGAGTGGTGGCTAGGCACGGAAGCCATCCCCGGGCCGCCTGCTTATCGCCCCTGCTTTGCGGTCCCTTCGCAGCCAAGCTCAGCCTGGGGTGGCGCCGAAAGCGGGGCAAAACGCCCGAAAATGGGCCGTAAGTCCTTATTATTGAAGATTTTAGAATCTAACTCCTTTATTATCAATAATTTAGACCCAGTACTAAATAGTATAAGTGATTGCAAACAAACCACTTAACCCCAAAAGGGGGAGGGGGTAGGGGGATAACTGAAAAGTAAATGGCCGGGCCCCATGGACGACCATGCCAATCGCCCGCGCGCTCCGCGATCAATGCCGCCATGATTTGAAGGGCAAGAATCTAGAAAAGGTTCGCGTCCCGCGGTTTGCCGGGCGCGAGCAGGTTCAAGTCCGCGGCGGGGCCCGAAGCGGGACGTGGCATGCACCGGCTTCTCCGCTGCACCCCGCGGGCGTAGGCGCGGGTCACGTGCAGCCGCTCCATGATGACGTAGCGCGTGCGCAGGCCGTCGATCGCGGCCGGCAGAGTGGTGGGAACCTGGTTGCGGTCCACGTAGATAACCAGCGCGGCTTCCTTGGGATCATCCAGGCTTTGACCCACGCCTACTCCGAAAAACGCCGGATTTTGCCGCATGAGATTCTGCGCGACCTGCTGCTTGACGGCGATGGCTTGGTTGAGGACCGCGGCCGGGAGAGCAGGCAGCGCGCCCAAGCCAAGCACGGACGTAGGCGCTGTGCCGGCAGCCACCGCCTGCGGACTGGCCGGAATCACCACCGTGCGGACGCCGTTCACCGTGGCCGGAACGGCGACGCTCATGTTCGGATCCACGTAGACGATGACCGCGGCCTCGCCGGCGTGGTCGCTGCTTTTGCCGGTGGCCACGCCCAGAATGCCCGTGGACGGATTGACCAGGGCGCGGGCCTGCATAAGAGCTTGCTGGGCGTGATCGATCTCCGCGCCGCTCAGGGTGCGCGCCTGCGCGGCGACGGCCGTGCCGTCACCGTAATTCAGGCAGCTCACAGGGTGGTCTTTTGTGCCGACAAATGTATACGCGGCTCCGTTGCCCACCTGCGTGGCAAGCTCGCTCAGCACCTCGGGAGCGGGGTTGGCGACTCCCTGGCTCTGCCCGGACTGATCGACGCCGCCGGCGAAGAATAGGCCCACCGGCTCGGCGTCGCTGGTGTCGACCACCAGCGAACCCGAATCACCCGCATCGCTGAACTGATTGCCGGTGATGCCGATCTGGTTGGTGTAGCTCTTGGTGTAGTAAGGCTTGGTCTCCGCGCAATCGGTGTAGTAGGAGACCTTCACATCGACGGCGAGAGTCGAAATGCTGGCGCAGGTGAGACCGGTGGTGCGTCCGCTTTTGGCCACAGTCATGTTGAGTGAAGCGGTCTCGCCTTTGCCGCCGGTGGAGGAAACGCCTGGAGGCTCAGCGGCCAGCGTGCCGTTGGATTGGCGCGCGCCCAGCTCCAGAATGGCGCCGCTCGAGTTGACGGAGCCGGACTCGACCTGGGCGATGGCCGCATCCACATCGGTCGCCGAGGAGTCGATGGGCACCCACACGGTGAGCGTGCCTACGGGAATCTCCGTGCCGCCGTTGCCATAGGGACTGCAGTTGTTATCGATAAGCCCGGGCTGAATAATCATCTCGCCCACACTGGCCTGATCGCTGCGCGCCAGCACGTGATTGTTGCTGAGCAAATATTGCGTGCCGCTCGCGTTCTGAATCAAAGAGCCGAGGGTTCCGCTGCAACAGTCTGTAATCTGAGAGCCTTGCGTGTCATAGTCGCTGTTGTTGCCGCCTGAGCTTCCCAGGGCGATGGGCGTGGACAACTGCTGCTGGTGGTTGGCGGGATTGCTGTCGACGCCCGCTGCGTTGAGCAATACCATGGCGGTCTCCTTGGAAGACGACCCGCCCACGGTGGCCACCACGTAAGTATCGCTGGTGGAGGAGACGCTGGAGGGGGCGGTGTAGGTGACGGTGCAATAGGTGAACGCGCCGGCGCTCGCATTGCGCACACAGTTGGGAGTGCCCAGCGAACCCTGCCCGCCGCTCGATCCGGTGTCGGTGTTCGACAGCGTGTAGTTGACGCCGGTCGTTCCACCGGCCTCGGCAATGTAGGCGGTAATAGTGGCCGTGCCGCCGCCGGCCACGGCCGCATTTTCCGGCGTCAGCGGCTGCAGGAAGCCGGGGGTTACGGTGACGGTGGCCGAAGCCGCAATGCTGGGATTGGAGGCCAACTTGGCTGTGACCGTGACTTTGAGGCTGTCGGCGGTCAGGTAGCCGGGCGGCGTGTATTGGCCACTGGGGGTGATGCTGCCATAAGTCCCGCCGCTCGGCAACGACCAGGTCACGTCGGCCGGGCTTCCACTGTTGAGGGTTGCGGAGAACTGCTCGATGGTCGACCCCGACGAATTGGTCGCGTTGCACCCGGTGCAGTTGGTGTCGAAGGTCGCGGCGCCGGGAGAGATGGAAAAAGTTCCATTCGATGAGCTTCCGTTGCCGCCGGGGGAATTTGCTGAGACGCCGCCGCATCCGGCCAGAGCCAGCAGGTAGGGAAGCACGGTGACGGCCAGAGTCGGGAGGAGGAAACGGGGCCACTTCCGGTGCGGCGGACCGCTCAAGCCCAGCGAATGGTTCCGGGACCGCGGACAGTTGCGTGAACGCCGGCGCACACTCTCCTGTACTCCGGGAGAGTCGTGGGCTTCTCTCGCAAGTTCGACAGCCTGCAGCAATGCTTTCCGCGCCTTCCTGGCCCTATGGGCGGTATTCGTTGTGATCGCACACCCGCGTTCGCTCCCGCGCCTGCCGCGCTGCGGAAGATTCTCGTTCCCGCACAGCGATCCGCCTGCAACGTTCACTTAGACCTCGGCAGTTCCGCAAAGGTTGCACTGGAGGCCGCGTGCGCCGGTCAAAATCCGGCTACCCCCCTTCTCTGTTTCCTGGCGCTAGCAGACGATGCTGTTGTCATTGTTTCATGGAGGAGCACGAAATACCATGATATTTGCCCTCTGAAGTAATTAGCGGCAATGGTATGCGGTTTTTTTCACGAAAGTCGGATTGGGGCCAGGATGCTTTCGACAAGAGGAAACCGGCGGCGGAGCCGTGCGAAAATGGTGCTGCGCAGGCGGAGCAGGATCGGCCCATACCGGCACGGGACGGCTTATGGCGAAGCTGAAAGCGGTTTCCGGCGACATCACTCGGCTGGTGGTGGACGCGATTGTGAACGCGGCCAACACTTCCCTTCTGGGCGGCGGCGGGGTGGATGGGGCGATTCACCGTGCGGCTGGCCCGGAGCTGCTGGCGGCATGCAGGAAACTGGATGGCTGTGCATCGGGAGATGCGAAGGCGACGCCGGGGTTCCGGCTGCCGGCAAAGTGGGTGTTTCACGCCGTGGGTCCGGTGTGGCATGGCGGAGGGCACAACGAAGAGGAGCTGCTGGCGTCGTGTTACCGGCGCAGTCTGGAACTGGCCCGGGAGCATCAGGCGCGATCGATTGCGTTTCCCGCCATCAGCACCGGCATTTACGGGTTTCCCGCACGCCGCGCGGCGGAGATCGCGCTGAGCACGATAAAAGCTCACGTGGAGACCAGCGGCGTCGATGTGGTGGATTTTGTTTGCTTCGATCCGGGCACGCTGGCGATTTACGAGCAACTCCTCACCGCGGCCGAAAGCCGCCAGGACGAGCGATAGCCCGGAAGCTCAGACCTTCAGCGGGCCTGAGGCGGGGAACGGGCCGGCATGACTTTCAAGCCCGCCGGAGCCGTGCTTGTCCTCGTACATGCGGAGGTCCGCAACACGGCAAAGCCAGTCAACATCATCCGCGTCGTCGGGAAAGATCGCAACGCCTACACTGGCGCCGACGCAGATCGAATAACCGCCTACCTGGATGGGCTCTCTTAGCAGTCGCTGGAGCGAGCGTCCGACATTTTCGGCTTCTGCGCGGCTGGCCGGATTCTCCAGTATCACGCAGAACTCATCGCCTCCGGTTCTGGCTACAGTATCGGAGCTGCGAATTCTCACGCCAAACAAGGCGCTGACGTGCTGGAGCAGCCTATCTCCCGCTTGGTGCCCCAGCGTGTCGTTGACCTCCTTGAACTGGTCCAGATCGATTGACAACAGCCCCAGCGGTTCTCCAGTGCGGCGGGCGCGGGCCAGGGCGTTGTCCAACCGGTCCTGAAAGAGCCGGCGATTGGGCAGTCCAGTCAGTTCGTCGTGCAAGGCAAGATACCGGTTGTGTTTAAGCTGATTTTCCAAGAGAAGGAGCAGCATGCCCATGGCCACAACAAATGCCGGAAGGTGCCAAATTTCGCTCTCGATATGAGTCTGCGGCCAAAGCGATTGCTGCAGAGGCTCCAAGACAAATACCATCGCCCATCCGAGGAATCCAGCAACGGCCAAAAATGCCCCTGCTGTCGCGCGGCGATAGGTCCACGAGGTGAAGAAGCAACTGCCGATATAAACCGTGAAGAGGAATCCATTCCAGGCAACAAGGAGACCGTATGGATGCCGGTTCTGGAAAATGAGCAGAAAGATCGAGAGCGCCGCGCAAAACGCCACGACAACCCAGCGGCGACGTTCGTTGACGGTGAGGATCGACGCGAGGGTAACGGTCAGTGGGCAGACGGTGACCAGCGCCGCGGCGAGATTCATCGCCCAATGCCGGCCTGGGCTGAGACAGAAAATCGTCATATAGACGAAACTCGCTGCCCCAAGCGATCCGAGCAACCAGAGGCTGGAAGGCCTGTCCCGCTGGGGCATCGAGGCGTGGGAAAACAGAAGGCCGGCCCAGACCAAAGCCACAGAGAAGACGATATATACCAGCCCTCCCCAGATTCCGCGAAGCTGTGTGAAGAGAGCGGCAACGGAGTGAACGAGGATCATCACCCAGCCCGCCATCCAAATCCCGGAAACATATTTCTGCTCGTCTCGCGACACGGAGCCAAACGCCCATATCATCAGAACAGCGCAGACCAGGTCCGGAATTCGGGTCCAATTCACAACGTTTGCCTCTGTTTTCCGAAGCCTCCAATAAGTAGAATCGGCCATTTACCTGCTCAGCGTAATCACTCTTTGGTGGCGCCCGATGCGCTTCAAGGGGAACTTACTCCCCCGATACTTCGTTCCCCGTAAGCGGCCGGATGATTATGATGAGATTCTAAGCGCGCGCCGCCTCCTACTCAACAAACCTGCATTTTTCAGTGGACCGTGAGAGGCGCTCTGTGAAATTGCGGTTAACCGGGATGAACCCGTTCCCGATGGTGGGAAACCTGCCGCCCGCAGGCAATAAACTCAAAAACGTCAGACGTTGTGGCCCCTCGGCCTGCATAGAACACTCCCCAAGGAGAAACCATGGACTACGTGAATCTTGGCAGGACCGGGCTCAAGGTCTCTCGCATTTGCTTGGGCTGCATGACTTACGGCGAGCCGGCGACCGGACCGCGCAAAGTGGGCCGCCAGGCCTGGACGTTGAACGAGGCGGAAAGCCAGCCGTTTTTGCGCCAGGCTCTCGATCTCGGCATTAATTTTTTCGATACGGCAAACGTGTACTCGAGCGGCGACAGCGAACGAATTGTGGGGCGATTTTTGAAGGCCAATGCGCGGCGGGAAGCCGTGGTCGTCGGCACAAAGATTCACGGAGTGATGCGCGAGGAGCCGAATGGGCGCGGGCTCTCGCGCAAAGAGATCGTGTACGAGCTCGACCAGAGCCTGAAGCGCCTGGAGACCGATTACGTTGACCTCTACCAGATTCACCGCTGGGACAACGAAACGCCGATCGAGGAGACGCTGGAAGCGCTCCACGACATGATCAAGGCGGGCAAGGTGCGCTACATTGGCGCCTCGTCCATGTGGGCGTGGCAGTTCGCCAAGGCGCTTTATCTTGCTGACCGGCATGGCTGGACGCGGTTCGCGGCCATGCAGAACCACTACAACCTGATCTATCGAGAAGAAGAGCGGGAAATGATGGGGCTGTGCCGCGCGGAGGGGATCGGGGTAATTCCCTGGAGCCCGCTGGCGCGGGGTCGGCTGGCGCGGCCCTCGGGCGGCGAAGGCACAAAGCGCAATGAGATGGATGTGGTGGCCACGAATCTGTATTCGCGCACCGAAGAAGCGGATCGCAAAGTGATTGCACGGCTGGGCGAGCTGGCCGAAAAGCGCGCCCTGCCGCGGGCGCAGATCGCCTTGGCGTGGCTGCTTGCCAAACCGGGTGTGACGGCCCCAATTGTGGGCGCTACCAAGCCACACCATCTCGAGGACGCGGTCGCCGCGCTCTCCGTGCATTTGACAGCGGAGGAAATTGCGGCGATCGAAGAGCCTTACGTTCCCCATTCGGTGTTGGGGTTCAGCTAAGCTCGCTGCTCAAAGCTTGAATGGCTGCGTCGACGGTCAGCACTTCCGGGGTCTCGATCTTGCGCACCGCCCATCCAACGAGAAGAAGGCTCGGGGCCGGCGTGGGTGGGGCTTCGCCGAGAGAGCCGAGGGTGGTGTGCAGAATCATTTCGCCCGGCTGCGCGGCGTGAGAGACGAGGGCGCATGGAAGATCGGGCGGTAGGCCCTCGGCGAGCCATTCGGCGGCGAGTAAGGCCAGGTCGCGGCCTGGCATGTACACCACGCGCGTTGCATCTTCGAGCGCGGGGAGCGAAGAGCGGTTGTGCGACTGCGCGTGATGGCCGGTGGAGAAGATGACTTTCGACGCCCAGTTGCGATCGGTGAGCGAACAACCGATGGAGGCTGCGGCGGCGAAAGCCGCGGAGACTCCGGAGACGATCTCGTAAGGAATGCCGGCATCGGCGAGAGCGGCAATTTCTTCGGCGGCGCGGCCGAACACAAGTGGATCGCCGCTCTTGAGCCGGACCACGCTGCGGCCGGCGCGTGCATGCTCAACGAGGAGGGCGTTGATGTGTTCCTGGGTGATGGTCTTGGCGCCGCAGCGCTTGCCGACGTTAATGACCACTGCGTGGGGCGGCGCCAAATCGAGTATTGTTGGCGCAACCAGGTCGTCGTGGAGGATCACGCCGGCGGATTCGATGAGGCGCAGGGCTTTGACAGTCAGCAGCTCGGGATCGCCCGGACCCGCGCCAACCAGATAAACCCACCCCGCTGCGGCGCGCGACGCCCCTCTTCCTGTGCGGGCCAACTGCTTTGTGGAGCACAAGGCCGAATCGCAGATCTGGCGCTGCGCGAGCTCGTGGAGCAACAGCCTGCGATCCTCGCCGCGGGGATGCGTGGCGAGAACTTCGCGGCGCAATTCACCTAGATTCTTGAGCCATGGGCCGAGATCATCCGGCAACTGTTCGTCGACTTCGCGGCGCAAGCGCTGTGCGACAGCGGGACTCGAGCCGGCGGTCGAGATGGCGATTTGCAGGTCGCCGCGGTTGACCACGGAGCCGAAGAAAAAATCGCAGTTGGGAATATCGTCGACGCTGTTGCAAACTACGCCGCGGGCTTGAGCCTCGCGATAGACCGCCGCATTGACTGCGGGCGAATCGGCGGCGGTGATGACCAGGAAGCTGCCGTCCAGGTCGGAGGGTTGAAAGGCGCGCGGGATCCACTCGAGTTTGCCGTCGCGAGCCAGTTGCCGCACCTCCGGCCTCGCCTGCGGCGCGACCACGCGTAGGCGCGCGCCAGTTTTCAGCAGCGAGCCGATCTTGTCGAGCGCCACGGCGCCCGCCCCCACCAGCAGGCATCGGCGACCGTCGAGGCTCAGGAAAATGGGCAAAAGGCTCATGATTCAGTTTTCCGTTCTCGGTTTTCCGTTCTCAGTCCTCGATTCGTCGTTCCCGGTCTCAAAATCCTCTGTCCCACTCTTCACTCGGCTACCAGGTGCGGTACGGGACCAGGGGAAAGATCGCGTTCGACCGCGGCCAACACCTCGCCCGCCAGTTGCGCGCGCAACTCGTCATTGGAGTGGCGTGCGAACCAGGACCGCAGGTTCTCGCCGGGCCCGCGGCCGGTAAGATAATGACGCAGCAGGCGCTCGATGGCGTCGGGGACGTGCGGCGCGGGGCAACGATAGCCCACGGTCCGCGCAATGCCCGCATACCGGCCAACCGCTCCGCCGAGCGAGAAGTAATATGCGTCGGTGAGCTTGCCCTCGAACTTGATCTTCTTTCCTTCGAGGCCGATGTCGGCGATCCAGTGCTGGCCGCAGCCGTTAGGGCAGCCGGTCACGTGGAGCTTGAGCTGCTCATCGAATTCGGGCAGGCGCTCTTCCAACTCGTCGACGAGCCAGCGCGTGAAGCCCTTGGTTTCACTGATGGCGAGCTTGCAGAATTCGGTCCCGGTGCAGGCGATGGCGCCGCGCCAGAAAGGCGAGCCTTCCACCCGCACGCCGATCTGGCCCAGCTCGCGCGCCAATTCGCCGGTCTTGCTGTAGGGAACGTCGATGATGATGAAGTTTTGCGCAACCGTGGTGCGAAGCCGTCCGCTCCCGAAGCGTTCGGCGAGTTCCGCCACGGCCTCCAATTGCTCGCCCGTCATGCGTCCGCGTAGAACCGAAGCGCCAACGTAAGCCAGGCCCGGCTGGCTCTGGGGGTGAATACCGACGTGGTCGCGCAGAACGTCATCGGGCGCCACATCGGGAACTCCCGAATCGAGCCGGAAAGGAACGCGGGCCTGAACTTCAGCCAAAAACCTTTCCGCAGTCCAGCCTTCCTTCATGAAAAGGTATTTGAGCCGGGCGCGATCGCGGCTCTCGCGCAGGACCATCTCATCGCGGAAAATCTCAGTGACGGCGCGTACCGCGGCGGGCGCCTGCTGCGGGGTGAGAAAGGCGTCGAGGCGAACGGCAAGGTGCGGCTCGTTGGAGAGACCTCCGCCGACGCGCAGCGAGAAACCAACTTCCCCGTCGCGCTCCGCAGGTGTGAGGGCAACATCGTTGATCTCGGGGTAATTGCACCACGACGGGCAGCCGGTCGCGGAGATTTTGAATTTGCGCGGCAGATTGTAAAAATCGGCGTTACCTTTAAGCATGCGCGCAATCTCGAGGGCCACGGGCGAAGCGTCGATGAGCTCGTCGGCGGCTACGCCGGCCAGGGGGCAGCCGGTTACATTGCGCACCACGTCGCCGCACGCCCCCTTGGGCGAAAGGCCGGCCGCGCCGATAGCATCCACGATCTCAGGCAGCGCATCGATGGTCAGCCAGTGGAGCTGGATGCTTTGACGGGTGGTGAGGTCGGCAAGATTCCGCGCATCCTTGCGGGCAATTCCCCCGATGAGGCGAAGCTGCGCGGCGGAGACGATGCCGTTGGGCAGGCCGATGCGCATCATGAAGTGTTCGGTGGCCAAGCCCTCGCCGCCCTTGCCGCCAACGGCGCCTACGCCATCGCCCTGCGTATAGATGCCCCACCACTTGAAGTAGAGAGAAGCCCACTCAGGCAGAACGCTGGAACGGCCTTCGCGAGCGAAAGCGCGCACTTCGTCGAAGGCAGCCCAAGGGTTCTTTTCGCGCTTTAGCCGCTCCGTACGTTGCGCTTTCGTCTCTTTTTGGGGAAGCGGTTCGGTCATCATTTCCTCTCGTTTGCAAATGAAACACCCGCGTTGGCGAAAGCTCAATCGCGGGCGTTGGAGAAACCGTGGATTTAAATGCAAGCAATCAGACCCAGGTCACCCGTCCGCGGAGAGCGGCATACAACAGCGACAGCGGGTCGTGGACTGCATGAAAAGAGAATAGATGAGAGGGGCGGGAAATGCAACCCAAAATGGTCCGAATTTGGGGGAAAGCTCCATCGCAGAAACGAAGTTGCGTGAATTCAGCGCCTTGGACGAGAAATTTCGTGAGAACCTCCGCTCACGAGCGATCTGCACGATGCGCCACTGTTCCGGATTCCGGCGCCAACGGGAAAGGAATCGGGGCTGCCCGCCTTCGCAGGTGATGGCGGACAAGGCGACTACTGTGCCGCGCAGCAAGATCGGAACGCCAATCGGGCGTATGAATGCTGATACGATGCGGGCTGTGGATCGGGCGCTGCGGAACTTTCTGGGGCTAATAGGGCCGCGGAAAAGCGCGATTGCACAAACCTTCGAAGGCGCTTATCGGTGGTGACTTCCGAGTAGATGACGACTCAGACAGGAAAGCAAGAAACAAACCAATACGACGAACGAAGCTACTAGGAATCGCCACTCGGCCTTTTCCTTAGCGATTCAAGCCGCCCATTCAACGCATCCTTAAGAGAGCCGAAAACCAAAGGTGAGGCGTCCAGGGGCCGCACTTTTGCTCCCGCCCGCGATCTGAGTTTATTAGCAGAATTGAAAAAGGCCTGAATGGAACCGAGATAAGCCAACTCCTCGCGAGTGACTCGCCCGGCCCATGCTACCCGAGGTCGCTCCCGGGGCTCAGCATTAATCAACTCCTTGATCCGCTCAGCGAACTCCTCTTCGTAAATGCTACGCGCGACCTTCACCTCCAGAAGGCCATCCAAGACCTGAGTTCCCGTCATCGTCTCGAGCCGTTCAACCATCTCGATGAACACGGGCCTGAAGTATTGGAGAAATTCCTCCCGCTCATTCATACGGCACATTGTATGCCAGTCCCTGCTTTCCCTGCCGTCAGGCGCCGTGAACAGAAGATTGCACCACCTATTTTGCAGATCAGCTCAAAAGCGCGGAGTTAACCGCCAATCCTATAATTACTACTTGCTCCCTTACTCGACAGACCGGATTCCGAGGTCGGAACTCCCCTTCTCTCGCTGAAAGCTTTGGCCACTCCAACCGGCGTGCAGCTCGGAGAGGACACGCTGTTCGGCTTCGGCGGCGGCTTTGCCTATTTCTTCGGAAAGGCTCATGCGGATGGGCTGATGAGGATCGATGGCGATGGCGTAGAGAATGACTTCCCGGCTGCCGCCCTGCATGTAAAACGCGTCGAGCAGGTCTTTGACGCCGATGTCGTGAGCGGTAAGCGTCGGCGGGTAATCGCTGGAGAAGCCTGGCGTCGTGCGGGTGACCGTGCCCGGCGGGTTGCCGTCCGCAGCCGCGTCAATAAGGATGATGCGGTCGGCGTTCTGGAGGGGCTCGAGGAGCACGAAGCCGCCCGTGCCGCCATCGAGGCATTCCACGCCAGCCGGAAGCGAGTGCTGTTCAAGAGCGCGCACCACGTGCACGCCCACGCCCTCATCCCCCATAAGGACGTTGCCCAAGCCCAGTACAAGAGTCTTATTTCGGCTGTTCGCCACTCTCCACCCGGTCAAACTTCCATCCGCCTATGAGCGAGGATACCGTGCCCCGGCCTTCGATGTAGTCGTGATAGAAGGCAAGATAGATGTGAACGATGATGAAGGTGACAAAGAACCACAGGAAGAGATGGTGCCTGAAGCGCACGCCCATTTCGCCGCCCAACAAGGGCACCACCCAGGCGAACACATGCGCCACCCGAGACGAACTCATGCTGGAGTAAAGGGCGAAGCCGGTAACGGTCTGGACGCAGAAAGCGAGAAAGATGAAGAAGTAGATGAACGCGGCCAGGGAGTTGTGGCCGGTTGAGATTTGCCCGCGCATCTTGACCTGAAGCACGTCGGTTTTGATGACGTCGGCGATCTCCTGACGCTGCCAGCGTTTCAGCGGCAAGAAATTGGACCACTTGGCGTACTTATTGCCCACCAAGCCCCAATAAAGGCGGGCCAGGAAATTGAAGACGTACACCCGGGCCGAAGCGAAGTGAACGAAGCGCACCCAGTCGAACCAGTATTGCTGGTAGGCCTCCGACGCGTAAACCAAGCGGATCGGATGGCCGATCAGGAAACCGGTGACGCAGAGCAGGACCAGCGCAATGGCGTTGATTCAGTGGTAGGCGCGCACCGGCAATTCCCAAACATACACTCGGCGGTACTCGACCGGCGCGCTGCCGTTCAATCGAAAAATGTCCTTTACGCCCAGGCCATTTGTGCTCATATCCGTTACTCGAAGGAAATTTGGTTCAGGTGCCGTCCCTGCGGATCGTAGAGATGCACGGCGCAGGCGATGCACGGGTCAAAAGAGTGGAGGGTGCGGATGATTTCGACCGGCTGGTCGAGCTTGGCCACCGGCGTGCCAATCACAGCGACGCCTCGAAAGCCGAGCGCTGCTGTTTGGCGTCGCGGGGCGAGCCGTTCCAGGTGGTGGGCACCACAAGTTGATAGTTCTCGATGGCTCCGTTCTTGATCTTGATCCAGTGCGCCAGGGAGCCGCGCGGGGCTTCGAGCATGCCCACGCCTTCGGCTTCGGCAGGCCAGGTCTTCGGGTCCCACTTTTCTCCGTTGAAGGTTGAAACTTCGTTGATCTTCACGCGGTCCATCAACTGCCCGTAAAACTCCTTAAGCCAGTTCATGGCCAGCGCCGCGTCGAGACCGCGGGCGGCGGTGCGGCCCGGCGTGCTGAACAGTGCGTCCACGGAAACGCCCAGCTTGCCCAGCGTGGCGGCGACGAGTTCCTTCACCTCGTCGCGGTCGGTGGCGTACGACACCACCAGGCGCGCCAGCGGCCCCACTTCCATGGAGTTGTCCTTCCAGCGCGTGGTTTTGAGGAAGGAGTATTTACTGTAGCCTTCCAGCGTCTCGAAGGGCGGCTTGGGACCGGTATAGTCGATGTTGGTTTCGCCGGCCCACGGCTGCAGGCCTACGTTGTCGCCTTCCTTGTACTCGCACCACGAGTGCGCGATGTACTCCTTGATCTCCTGCGTGTCGCGGGGATTGACGGGATAGACGCGGCTCAGGTCGCGATTCAGAACGGCGCCGCGGGCGTACTTGAACGCTTCCGGCTGGTTGTAGCCCCTAGTGGAAAACTCACCGTAGCTCAAATAATTGTGCAGGCCACCGCCGTGCTTGGCCCAATCCTCGTAGAACTAGGCCGCGGCGAGAAGGTCGGGAATATAGACCTGGTTGACAAACTCGTCGGCCTGGCTGATGAGTCGCCCGACCAGGTTGAGCCGCTCGGAGTTGATGGCGGCCACCTCATTGGTGTTGATGGAGCAGGGAACGCCGCCGACCAGGTAATTGGGGTGCGGATTCTTGCCGCCGAAGATGGCGTGAATCTTGATGATTTCCTTTTGCCACTCGAGGGCGTCGAGGTAGTGGGCAACGCCGATGAGGTTGACCTCCGGCGGCAGCTTGTAGGCCGGATGCCCCCAGTAGCCGTTGGCGAAGATGCCCAGGCCGCTGTCCGCGAAGGCCTTGATCTTGCCTTGGACGGCGGCGAAATACGCCGGCGTGTTCTTGTCCCATTGGGAAAAGGAGCCCGCCAGTTCCGCCGCCTTCTTGGGATCGGCCTTGAGCGCGTTGACGATGTCGACCCAGTCAAGCGCGTGCAGGTGGTAGAAGTGAATCACGTGGTCCTGCACGTACTGGGTGGTCTGCATAATGTTACGGATGAGCTCCGCGGTGGGAGGCACGGAGACGCCCAGCGCATCTTCGACGGCGCGCACGCTGGCCTGCGCATGCACCGTGGTGCACACACCGCAGACGCGCTCGGTGATGGCCTAGGCGTCGCGAGGATCGCGGCCGATGAGGATTTTCTCGATGCCGCGGACCATAGTGCCGGCGCTGTAGGCCTCGGTGATAACGCCGTTTTCCACCACTGCTTCAACGCGCAGGTGACCTTCAATGCGAGTTACCGGATCGACAACCACACGTGTTGCCATAGCTCCTCACAACTCCTTGTGATCTTCAGCGTGGACTTCCGCGATCACGCTGCGCTTGCGGATGTTGGTGACCACCGCGTGGGCGGCGACGCCGGCCACGGTGGCGACGCCCACGACCGTGCCCACAGTGTCGGCCGTGCTTTCGATCCCAAAGTCGGGGAACGAAGGCAGATGCTGATAGAACGGGCCGTTATCCCAGAAAGCCGCTTCGCTGCAGCCGATGCAGCCGTGGCCGGACTGGATGGGCGAGCTGGTTCCATCGTTCCAACGCACCACCGAGCAGGCGTTGTAGGTGACCGGTCCACGGCAGCCCATCTTGTAGAGGCAATAGCCCTTGCGCGCGTTTTCGTCGTCCCAGGACTCGACAAACAGCCCGGCGTCGTAGTTGGGCCGCCGGTAGCAGGTGTCGTGAACGCGGCGCCCGTAGAACTCCTTGGGGCGGCCCTGGTCGTCCAGCGCGGGAAGCTGGCCGAGAACCAGGATGTGCGTGGCCACACCCATCATCACGTCGGCAATGGGCGGGCAGCCGGGCACGTTGATTACCGGCTTGTTGACGAGCTTGGAGATGGGCACGGCGTCGGTGGGATTCGGCTTGGCCGCCTGAACACCGCCAAAAGCGGCGCAACTGCCCCAGGCAATAACGGCGGCCGCGTCGGCGGCGACGGTGCGTAAGCTCTGCTCCGCGGTTTTGCCGCCGATCATGCAGTAAACGCCGCCGTCCCGCGTGGGAACTGCTCCCTCCACCACCACGATGTACTTGCCCTTGTTGTCCCGGATGCTCTCGGCCAGGCTCTTTTCAGCTTGGAAACCGGAGGGCGCCATCAGGGTCTCGCTGTAGTTGAGCGAGAGCACGTCGAGCAACACATCGGCCACGATGGGATGCGCCGCCCGGATAAACGACTCGCTGCAGCCGGTGCACTCCTGATAGTGCATCCATACGACAACAGGTTTTTGTTTCTTTTCGAAAGCTTCGGCCACCTGACCGACGGCGGTTTTGCTCAGCCCGGCCGCGGCCGCGGCCCAGGCGCAGAACTGGAGGAACTCTCTGCGGCTATAGCCTTTTTGCTGCATCGACTGCCAAATGGAGTGACTCATGCCCACCTCGCACAACCGGCGCCGGCGAAGGCCTCAGACAATGGGGAGGGCATTAGAACCAAGGAAATTCGCCAACCAAGAAATTCGCCAACCAATGTGACCGAAATTACCGATTCCAAAACACGGATGGCTGTGCGCGCTATCACAAGTGTTTTGGATCACGCTTTGGAGTCAGGACTTGACAGCGAGATGATGTAAGTCACCTCGCCTACGGAGCCTGTCCGGCGACGCCAAGGGGCCGACCGCAAAGAAGCTAGAGGGAACTCAATCCGTTTTGGAACTGTCGGAGGGCGTGCCGGCAGGCCGGGGAATTTCGACGGCGCCGGTCAGACTGGCTACGCGCTCCACGGAGTGGCTGCGGCACCAGGACTCGAGGCCTCGAGCCAGCCGCTCGGTGGCGCGCGGGTCGGCGTAGCTGGCGGTGCCCACCTGCACCGCCGTAGCTCCCGCAAG
>JASHTU010000520.1 GCA_030040395.1 Acidobacteriaceae bacterium | reverse complement strand
CGCGACCAGATCGGCGACCGCATTCCCCTGATCGTCGACGGCGGCCCCACCGCCCGGGCGCTGCCCACCACCATCGTCGATCTTTCCCTGGGGCCGGGCCGCTGGGAGATTCTCCGTGAGGGAGCCATTCCTACGCACGAAGTCGTGATGATCCTGCAGCGGTAAGATGGTCGGTATGGGGCGGGGGGTGAACCTGGCGCGCCGCAAGTTGGCTCTACGCGCGGCGGTTCTGTTGGTTTTGGTGTTGGCCGCGGGAGCCTTGGCCTGGTGCCGCTGGGTCTATAAACAAATTGAGTTCTACGCCGGCCAGGACCAGGCCGCGCCATCAGACGCCATCTGCGTGTTTGGGGCCGCGGAGTACGACGACCGGCCCTCCCCGGTTTACCGCGCCCGCCTCGATCACGCTCTGGAGCTCTACCATCGCGGCATCGCCCCGCTGATCATCACCCTTGGCGGCCCGGGCGGCGACCAGTATACCGAAGGCGCCGTGGGCCGCGATTACCTGATCAGCCGCGGCGTTCCCGAGCAGAACATTATCGCCGAAACTCATAGCCGCGACACCGAGGAAGCGGCCCGCCTCATGGCCGTGATCGCCCTCGCCAACGGATTGCGGCGCCTGGTTATCGTCAGCGACGGGACGCATCTGTTCCGCATTCACGCCATCTGCGCCGCCGACGGGTTCGACGTTTTGACTTCACCCCGCTCCAACGCGCCGGTCGAAGACGCCGCGCTCGAATTCGATCGGATCGCGCACGAAATCCTCAGTTACACGTTTTGGCGGTTGCATTTGCACTGAAGCAGAGCGGGCGGGGCCAGCGGAGTTAGCGGGGCCAGGCGTTTCAGCGCCGTAGCGCTTCAAGAGCCAGAGCAACCGCGGCTGCCGTGGCCGTGGAAAGAAAATTCACCGCGTCGTTGTTCAGCCAGCCACACTGCTCGAGGGTCGCGCCCAGCAGGCTGTCGAATAGCAGCCCGAAAACGCCGGCGCCGCAGCTCGCCGCGAACACCCGCGCATCGCCGCGCAAGGCCAGGGTTCCCGCTCCCGCCACGATGCCCGCAGCCACCCCTCCGGCCACCGTTCCCGTCAGGCTCACTGCCCCGTCCCGCCCCGGCTCCACCGCTTGCAGATTGGTGATCATGCGCGGCCGTCCGCCGAAAACTTGTCCTATCTCCGATGAAACCGTATCCGCCGCGGCTTCCGCCATGGCCGCAAGCGCGGCGGTAAACAGTGGGGCCGGCGCCCGCGCGGCATGGGCAAACCATCCCCGATCCGCTATCCAGGACTGCGCGAATTCGCTGGTCGCCAACGCGGCAACGCCCAGGTTGGCCGCCACCTGCGCAGCCGACCGGCCCGTCCGCCGCTCCGCCGTGCCTAGCCGCTCCTTTTTTGCTCGCCCTAGCCGCGTGGCGGCAAAGGCCAAAAGCGACACCGCCAGCACCGGCGTCAGGGCGGTGTGCCAGGGCTGGTAAGGAAACACCACCGTTGTGAACATGAGGCTGGCGGTGATGGTGGCGCCCGTAGCTGCCGCGGCTGGCGTGGCGGCGCGTAACTCCCAGGTCACCAAACCGAGCAGCACACTCAGCCCCACGGTCCAAATGGTGACCGCGCTCTGGTGCTCCGCCCACCATTGGCCTTCGAGCGCCGCGCTCGCAGCCGCCATGGGCACAACCGCGAGCAGCACCAGCTTCGATTGCCATGCCAGCTCTCTTTGGGTCACCCTTCATCGTACCCTGCGCGGCGCGTAGGTTTTGAGACGTTTCCGAGGCCAAACGCGGCAAGCCGCGGCGCTGGCGAGCACAGACCGCTCGCCGGGGGCCCGTGCCTGGGGCGCCTGAGTTCATGGGGAACAAGGACGCTTCCCAGGTCGCGGTGCTAGCCGCCGCGCTGATTTACAATCGACGAGTAAGCGGGAAAGATTGCGGATGAGGCTTTTTCCAATGAGCTTTGGGCGCGCGCTTCTGCGCTCGCCTCAGGTGGGCGCTGCCCTTGCGGCCGCGGTCCTGGTTGCCGGTTGCGGCGACAATTATCGTCCTGTGGTGACGCCGATCAACACCAACGGCCCCCCAGCCCAGCCCTCGTCGTACGCCGTGGTGGTTTCCTCCACCGGCCCGGCAACCCCCGGCATCGGGGCCATCATCGATTACTCCGGGGATTCCGTGCTGGCCGAAGCCCCCCTCGGCGTGGGCGAAGGCCCGGTTACCATGACCATCGATGAGGGCGGCTTTACCGGTTATACGATCAATCGCGACGGCACGATTACCAATTTTCCCCTCAGCCCCGCTCAACTTCAACCACGAAATGAGACTTTCACTACGCTGCCTTCCACGGCGGTTCCCGTCAACATGCTTGCGCCTTCCGCCGGGCTATGGATCAGCGATCTGAACGGGAATGCCGCCGATATCTTCAAGGGCAGCCCGGAGACGTTCACGCTCTCGGTTCCCGTGGGCAGCGCGACCATTGCCGCGCCCACCCCGGTTTTCATCGCCGGCGCGCCGACCAATACCGGGCAGCGCCAGTACGTGATCAGCCAGGGCTTTACTGACGCCACGGGCCTGGCCTGCAA
>JASHTU010000519.1 GCA_030040395.1 Acidobacteriaceae bacterium | reverse complement strand
GACTTCAATGTAGAAGAAGCGTATGAGGCGATGCGGAAGAACGCGACGGAAGCTACAATGCTTCCCTGGCGCCGTGGGCCGTTGACGAGCCTCGACCGGATCTACTTCGAGAAAGGTTTCTTTCCGGCGCTGGCGGCAGGGGAGAAAGAGACGATTCCGGAAGTTACTGCCGAACGCCGCCAAGCAGTGTCAGTCACCATCGAAAACAGTTACGACGACTCGTGTGTGGCGCAACTTGCGAAAGCTTTGCATAAGAAGGCGGACGCGGCGTATTTTGAAAATCTGGCCAATAACTACAAAAATGTGTTTGACTCTGCCATTGGGTTTATGGCTCCGAGGAGCGCGGATGGAAGATGGGTGGAGCCCTTTGATCCGAAACTGGGCGGCGGACAGGGAGGAAGGGATTACTTTACCGAAGTGAATTCCTGGCTCTACACGTTCGCTGTGCAACACGACGTTCAAGGACTGATTGACTTAATGGGAGGGCGCGAGGCGTTCAACGCGAGGCTCGATGGTCTTTTTGTCGAGCAGTACGGCACGCCGAAGTATCATTTTCTTGATCAGTTTCCCGATGCAACCGGCTTAATTGGCCAATATGCGCAGGGCAACGAGCCAAGCTTTCACATTCCTTACTTATACGACTTTTCTGGGCAGCCATGGAAGACCCAGCGGCGTATACGCCAGATTATGGACGTTTGGTATGGAGACGGACCATTGGGCATTCCGGGAGATGAAGATGGGGGCGCAATGTCGTCGTGGTATGTGCTCAGCGCCATGGGCTTCTATCCGGTTTGCCCAGGGAGTCCGGTGTACGAAATCGGCAGCCCTATCTTCGCAAAGAGCGTAATTCGATTGGCCAAAGGCAAAGAGCTTGTCATTATCGCTCGCCATGTTTCAGCGCAGAACAAATACATCCAGTCAGCGCAGTTGAACGGAAAGCCTCTCGACAAGCCGTGGTTCTACCACAAGGATATCGCCAACGGAGGAGTGCTGGAGTTTGAGATGGGCGAGCATCCGAATGATCAATGGGGCAGCGCGCCGGAAGACGCGCCTCCGTCGTTGAGCAGCGGCCGAGCGCCGATGCCGGATGGAACCGCCGATTCTGCGCACGCGCGTCGCTTTTAGCTCCCAGGCCTGGCGCCGGGAAGGCGTAGGACCACACTAACAAGCCAGGGAAAAATCCGATGACAATGAGACGACGCAGCTTTATCAAGACCTCGTTGGCTGCGGGCGCAGCCATGGCTGTTCCTCATCTTGTAGCCGAAATGACGGCGTCTTCATCCGAAGACAGTTCGCCCACCCTTCCGTGGCATCGCGAGATAGCTCTTCGGGAAGCCGCGAAGGCAGTCAACCTAGAATGCAATTTGAATGCGAAAAATCCGCTGCCAGATTACGGTGGGGAGCCTGACAGTGGTTTTGCCATGGCCATCAACAATCTAAAGATGCGAACTACCATCTGGGGACCGCCTGAACGCATCACCATCAGTCTTAATAAAAACAATATATGGGACCGAAGGTTGCACGATTTCCGCCCGCCAACGTTGAAGGAGATCAGCGAAGGCGCATTCGCGGAAGTGAACGAGGACTATGTTGGCGTGGAGGGAAACTCAATCCGTCCGAAAGATCTGGGGTGGCTGTGGAAGGAGGGCGGCTCTCACGATCCGTACCGTGAGCCGATGAGATACGCGTTTCCGAGCCTCAAACCGGCCGGACAGATCATTCTTGGCGTGGACGGCTTTGCCGGGTCCACTCCGCCGCGAGTGCTTCAGAATTGCGCGACCGGAATCGTAAGTCTCCATCCCGCCAAGGACGAAGCCTCGGCCCAACTGGAGTACGTCCTCGGAATGACGAGCAATGTCTATGCGTTCCGCGGCGTCTTTACCGGCATCGATGCGCCTTTCTGGCTTCGCCTTTATCGTCATCGAGACACGTCGCATTTGGCCTACATGAGCGCTGACGGAAAGACTTATATCAATCCTGCGGCCGAGGCCGACAGGGCCTTCAATGGTCCCATCGATGCGCCTACCAGCGGAAACGACGGGCGCTATTTTTGGATTCGGCAGAGAATGCCGGCCGAAAAGACATTTCCGGAGGGCTTCGAATATGTGCTGATGGGCGTAGTGACAACGCCGGGACAGGCAAAGCTGGAATCGGAGGAGGGGAAGACGGGCCTCGGCACGCCGCCGCCGCTTCCGGAAGTGCAGTGGGATTTGCACAGCGTGCCGGTTCCGTCAATTGCCGACGCTCCGGGAGCCGCCGCCACGGCAACAGTGGCGCCGGGGCGCGACGGCAAAGTGGAGGCGCTTTTCGCCATCGTGACTACGATGGACGGCTCCGACTTACTGACTCTGGCCAAAGAGCGCCTAAGCCAAGCCGAAGCCGGCGGCTTCGACGCCGTGGTGGTGGAAAACACCAAATGGTGGGCGGCGTTTTATGATCGGCGCGAAAACGGTCGCGTGTTCCACGGAACTTCAGGCACGGAATGCAGTGACGACGTTCGGGCCATCTACCGGAGCTATGCGGACAGCCACGGCGGGGGCGCCAAAACGGACATGCGGCAGTTGGAATGCAGCGCGTCGTACGCGCAGCCGGAGAGAGATATTCAACAGTGGGACAGCGCCCCCTGCTATAACGAGATTTTCACGACTTCCCGGTTTGTGCATAACTGGGGCGACAGCGAGGATATGTGGAAGCAGGTGGTGTGGCATTGGATGCCGGGGGCAAAAGAAAATGCGGAATACATGTTTGGACTGCCCGGCATGCTGATTGCGCATGGCTATTTACCACCGGTGAAACCGGATAGGTATGTTCATACCACGATTACATTGGAGTTTTGTTTGGGCACCATGGCCCAGATTATTCGGCCCGCATGGGACGAGTGGGACTACGGCGGAGACATTCATTTCCTTCGCGAGCAATGTTACCCGCTGCTGAAACAGATGGCGTTGTTTTATGCAGCCTATTTGAAGAAGGGCAATGACGGTTATTATCACGTAATCCCCTGCATGCAAGAGGAGTGCTGGGGATTCTATCCAAAGTTTGCACGCAATAAAGACGTGATCAGCTCGTTGTGCATGTTTCGTTGGGGGCTGACGCGCGCGGCTGAGGCCGCCGAGGTTCTTGGTGTGGATGCGGATTTACGGCGACAATGGCGGGGAGTGGCGGCGCAGATTGCTCCTTACCCCACGTGGAAGAGACCGCAAGGGATGGTCTATGCGGAGATGCCGGAGTTAGAGCCAATTCGTTTGCCGGGCGATCACTTTGGTGACGCCGCCTCGTACCCGGCGCTTCTCGCCGACGAGATCAATCTGGATTCGCCCCATGAGGTGCGGGAGATGATGATTCGCAGCGTTCAACTGCTGCCTTCCGGAAGCACCGTTCCGACGTTGATTGTGCTGGGCGTGCCGCCGCCGGAGCCGAACCCTCCCGGCACTGGTGCGCCAAGGCCGGGACAGCGCGAACGGAGACTGAACGACGACGCCGAAATGCTGCTCAACAGCCGCAGCGGCCGGATTCACCTGTTTCCGGTTGCGCAGTGGGATCCGCCGGCCGAGGACGCCGTTTCGAAGAAGAACGAAGTGGCTTTCCGCAACTTTCAGGCGCGTGGCGGCTTCTTGGTCTCGGCCTGCAAGAATGGCGGGGGTGTTTACCACCTGGAGATTGAGGCGCGACGCGACGCCCAATGCAATTTGATGAATCCATGGCCAGGACACCCGGTTAACATTCGGGAGTCAGGACGGGGAGACGATGTTCCCGTTCGACTCGATACAAGCAATGGCGAATGTATCGTTTTTTCAGCATTGGCCGGCAATAAGTACCTAGTGTTAAGAAGGACATAGTGAGGCGGAATGCGTATCGCGGTTGAATCGAGGTTTCTGAAATCATTATAGGTAGGCGAAATACGGCCGGAACGGTGCATTTGCGAATTCGCGAGAATGTGTGAGGAAGCCAGTTGTACTTGGCAGCTGGAGACAGCATCAGAGGCACGCTACAAACACTTATCGGATGACTATGCTGGGGAGCTTGGAGAATTTACGCATAAACGATCTTGCGGGATGAGTGGCGAGAACGACTCACAACCAAACAGCTGACCGTAAGTTAATCTTAGCCGTACGTTAATCTTGGCGCAGAACAACCCAGTCGTGAACTGATAGGTCAGGCCTCGACTCGCCGATAAGAGTACGCTGAAACAACGCCCTCGGACGCTCGAGAGCATGAATCGAGGCCCTTGTGGCCCAACCATCGCCTCGAGTTTTTCTGCACGCTTTCCGCCCGGGAGGCACAATCTCTTCAATTTGTCGCCGACGCCAGATAACTATCGCAAGCAAACCGAATGAAATCGATCTTCTGAAGCCCGAGAATGATCACATTTGCTCGGAATTCAGCTTGCACAGGATGTTCCATCCGGAGCAAGTGGCTGATGCTGACGAGTGATCGTCCCTCAAGCAAACAACGATTCCGTTCCGAGACTTGTCAAATAAATCACTGCCTGTTTCGGCAGAATTCGTTTGAATGAGGACTGTTCTTTTTGTAGCGGCCCATCGTTGCTGGGTTCTGGAGCCTACAATACTTCGTTCACCACATTATCTCAAGTGCACATTACAAGCGGCGCGTGTCGACTATTTGCACGAGTGAATCCGATCCAATCGGAGCCTGAGTTTTCTTGTACCGGAGAAGGCCTGCGTGGTTGCAGTGTTTTCAGTTAAGACCGAGCCTAAGCCGGGCGTATGCACAAAACACATACCCGGGGGACAACAAAGGGCTGGGCGCGAAGACTTCCGCGCCTTCCAAGGCCTTCTTGTTTTCCGGATTGCGATCTTCGGTCACGTAAGCATTGACGGCGAAAAACTCGCCTTCAACCGAGAGTGAGCATCGATTGGTTTTTTGGATTCCCGGGATTTGGCAACGCCGTCGATTGGCGGACCACGAGTCTAAAATCGACAAGGTAGTCACGCGCCGGCATGCCGGGGTTGGCAATCCGCGCCAACATGGCGCCCAGCGCCGCCGCGCCAAGCTCCAAGCAGGGTTGATGGATCGTGGTTAACGGCGTCTGCAGCAGGCTGGCGTAGCGGACGTCGTCGATGCCCGTGACCTTACTTTCCCCTGGCACGTCAACGCCGAGCGTGTTCAGCGAAGTGAGCAGGCGGGCCGCGGTGTAATCGTTGGCGCACATAAAGGCGTCCGGGTGATGACGCGACAGGATGGCGCGCACCAGAGAGGTGTCGCTGGGATCGCCAAACTCAGTCCAGCCCACTGCGTGATGATCGGCGAAGGCGCGAATGGCGTCAAAGCAGCCGGCCGCACGAACTGCGACAGTGGGCGCAGAGTTGGGACGGGCGATGAACACGATGCGTCGCGCTCCGAGATCGAGCAGATGGCTGGCGATGATGAAACCGGCGCGGCGGTTGTCAATCCCCACCAGATCGTGCCCGCTCCGCTCGGGATAGGCGCAGATGTCGCGGTCGAGGAGAATAATCGGGAT
>JASHTU010000052.1 GCA_030040395.1 Acidobacteriaceae bacterium | reverse complement strand
CAAAGCTCCAGGTTTGACCTTGGAAACCGGAGGTTGCTAAACTTGTTATCGTAGCTTCCTGCGCGGATTCCAGCAGTGAGTTGCGGCCGCCTTTCGAGCAAGCCGTTGCCTGCCGGGTGTTTCCCAAGGAAACCAGCGGTAGTTCGACTCCGGTTGCAGACTGGAGAAGCTGTTTTTGGGAGAGGCTCCGGCTCGGCGAGAAGGCGCAAGGGCAAGTTCAAAGGTGTCTGGCCGGCGGCCACCGCAGCGCGGAGACTATGCGGGGGTTGACGCGCCCGCCGCAAGAGCAAGGAATCCCGGAGCTGGCAGTAATGGCAAACGTCCTCAATTCCGAACCCGAGAGCATAACCCTGAACACCGAATTGGAACTCCCAACGCTCGAGCCTGCGACGGAGCTGGAACAGCCGTCGTTCGAATCCACGTCCAACTTTGACAACGCCGAGGCCGTCGAGACTTCGTCGAAGGACGCCGATACCCCCAACCCACCTCACGCGCAAGCCGCGACCGAGGCCCCGTCTACTCTCCTTGAGTCGGCGCCGGCGGCAGCGCCCGCGGAGAATGCGCCGGCAGCCGGGTCAGCAGTTGAAGCAAGCTCGGCGCGACCCACTGCCCAGCCGTCGGGGCCTGAGCCGGCCGAGGATTTTTCCGCCGCCCTCGAAGCCTTCGAGCGCGAGCAGGCCAACGAAGCGGCCGCCGTTGAAGCCTACGGCGACAAGCTCGTTCCCGGCATCGTGATCAAGCAGAGCGAGAAGTATCTGGTGGTAGACGTCGGCCTTAAGTCGGAGGGACTCGTTCCCCTCGAGCAGGTGGTGGACCATACCGGGACAGTCAAGTTCAAGCCTGGCGACGTGATCGACGTGGTCATCGAGCGCGAGGAGCCCGAGGGCGGCTACCTGGTGAGCTACGAACGGGCGCAGCGCCTGCGCGTGTGGGACACGATCGAAAAGGCGGCCGCGGACAAAACGCCGCTGACGGGCGCCGTGGTCAGCCGCGTCAAGGGCGGGCTGACTGTCGATATCGGCATCAAAGCGTTCCTGCCCGGCTCTCAGCTTGAAATCCGTCCCGTCCGCAACCTGGACGGCTACCTCGGCCAGCAGATCGAGGTAAGGGTCATCAAACTCAACAAGAAGCGCGGCAACGTGGTGGTCAGCCGCAAAGAGATCCTGGAAGACGAGCAGAACGCCAAGCGCTCCGCCACCATGGAACATCTGGGCGAGGGCGCGGTGCTTACCGGCACCGTGAAAAACATTACCGATTACGGCGCATTTGTCGATCTCGGCGGTATCGATGGCCTGCTCCATATCACCGACATGAGCTGGGGACGGCTCACTCATCCGCGCGACCTAGTAAACGTGGGCGACGAAATCCAGGTAAAAGTCCTCAAATTCGACAAGGAAAAGCAGCGGGTTTCGCTGGGATTCAAGCAGCTAACCCCCGATCCGTGGCTGGACGCAGCCGAGCGCTACCCGGTGGGCGCCAAGGTCCACGGGCGGATTCTTTCAGTCACCGATTACGGCGCATTTGTGGAGTTGGAGCAAGGCATCGAGGGGCTGGTTCACCTCTCGGAGATGACTTGGTCGAAGCGGCTCAAACACCCATCCAAGCTGGTCAAGCCCGGTGACGAAGTGGACACCGTGGTTCTCAGCGTGAACCCGGCCGACCGGCGCATTTCCCTGGGCATGAAGCAGTTGCTGGAGAATCCCTGGGAAAACTTGAGCGAGCGCTATCCCACAGGCACGGTTGTGGAGGGCCGGGTGCGGAATCTGACCGATTTCGGAGCCTTCGTAGAAATCGAAGACGGCATCGACGGCCTGGTCCACGTTTCGAATCTGAGCTGGACCAAACGCGTCAAACATCCCTCTGAAGTAGTGAAGAAGGGCGAAAAGGTGAAGGCGGTGGTGCTCGGCGTCGAGCCCCAGAACCGGCGCCTGAGCCTGGGCATCAAGCAGTTGCAACCCGATGTGTGGGAGACTTTCTTCGCCACCCATCGGGTGGGCGACGTGGTGCACGGCAAGGTGTTGCGCACCGCGCAGTTCGGCGCCTTTGTCGAGATCGCCGAGGGTGTGGAGGGATTGTGCCACATCTCCGAAGCCGGCGACGAACCCGGCGGCGGCCACGCCAAGCTTGAGCAGGGCATGGAGCACGACTTTAAGATCATCAAAATCAACGTGGAAGAAAAGAAGGTGGGCCTGAGCCTGCGCGCTGTAGGCCGCGAGGCCAGTCGTGCGCAGGTGGAGACCTACAAGGCCGAGAGCCACAAACACCCCGTCTCCAGCTCCACCACCACCCTCGGCGATCTGATTAATTGGCGGAAGAGCGAGCGGTAAATCTCTTCCGGCGACATCGAGCCACGGCCACCCCCTCAGGGTGGTCGTTGTGCGTTTGCGGATGGGAAACAGTGGCAGGCGCGGCGCCGGGTCGCAGCGTTCGTTACGGTGATTCAGATCACCAATCTCGTTCCCTTTTGACTGATCTGGCCAAGTGCGGGACCCTTTCGTCACATGGATAGGTGACGCTCGTCACTAGCAATGATTACCTTTTGCGATAAGGTTCTCATAGCCCTTCCGCATGGGGAGCGGCGGGCAAAAATGGGGGTTGACTTTCGGGCCAGCATTTCATGTTTCTGAATTCGTAATTGAAGTAAAGAGCCAACCTCTTTTGTGTAGCAGAAACTCCTGGGCGAGCAAGCCAGTTTATCTTTTCATTCAGGAGCAAATTGATCAGTGGAAAAGGCCCCGGCGTTCGCGCCGGGGCTTTTTTTTGCCCGGGCGCTTCGCGGGTGCGTGCGTCGTGGGCGAGCGAAGATTCGGTGACGAGG
>JASHTU010000518.1 GCA_030040395.1 Acidobacteriaceae bacterium | reverse complement strand
GGTTGGCTGCGCGGCGATGGAGGCATGGCGGGAAAATTCTCTGATTAGAAATTTCTAATTTTGATGTGATGGGGGTTACTTTTTTGGCCGGGCGTGGCGACATACAATGGCTGGAAACTCTCCTATGTTGTTGCAGGACGGAAGAAACGGGTGTTTCCAGCTGATTTAATTTAATCCCCTCCTGTGCGGAGCCATCTGCTCAAAAGCAGATCCGTCGGTTGGGTTGTGTGTTTTCCCAAGATCTGGCGCAGCCCGGTGACTTGGATGGCGGGGACTCGAGGATTTTCCCGACTCACGCGGACTTTTTGGGCCCGTGCCGGACGGCTTTCCATTGAGGAAGAAGAAGCGCCAAGTGTGCGCAGCCGGGGTCCTGGGCGATGGGGAAAATACCCAAGGCGGAGCAGGGTTCCACTCAGATGGGCGGCGGTGCTGCTGGCGGGGTTGGGGATGGCATTGCTTTTGCCGGCGGCGTCGGGGCAGGAGACAGCCGGGTCGCTCTCGGGAAAACTTACGGATATGCGCTCGGCCCCGCTGGCCGGGGTGACGGTGGTGCTGCGGAACGAGGCGACGGGGGCGGAGACGCACACCACAACGGGAAAAAACGGGGCGTACCGGTTCACGGGGCTCGACGCGGGCGAGTACAGTTTGGAGGCAGAAAGCGCGGGGTTGGGCCGGGGACGGCTGGACGACATTGAGATTTTCGGGGGGCGCGAGGCGCGAGTGCAGGCGGCGATGGCGTTTGAGCCAGCGCCCGTGGAGCCGGTTTTGGCCGCGGCGCCGGTCGCGCCGACCGAGACCGCAATAAAGCCTGAAACTGCGGCGTCAATTGGTTTAGAGGCGTTGGCGACGGAGGTGAGGCTGGCGGCTGAACCTTTGCGGCAGGAACCTTTGGCGGCGAAGGACGCGACGGCGAGGGTCGCTCGAGAGCCCATTCCCAAAGCGCAAATTGCTGTGGAGACGGTGACGGCGGATATAGAACTGCGGGTGGAGCCGCTGCAGAATGGCCCTCTGGAGGCGCGGAGCGCGCCGGAAGCCGCGGCGAGAATGGCGCAGGCGGCGAAACGGGTTGCGATCCAAACGACACCGGTGACGGTGGAAGAGGCTGCGGCAATTGCGCCGGAGACGCTGGGGAGGTTGCCGGCGTGGAGCGGCACGGAGCATGACTCGCTGGCGGCAGAGGCGCCGGGCGCCGCAGTGAAGGCGAATTTGACAGCGGATCTGACGGCGAATTTGGCCGCGAATATGGCGGTGCGGGCTATGGTGGCCCGAGGATTCAGGGCGGCGATGGCGATGCTTCCTTCACCGTTCAGTCACGTGGAGGCTGCGACAGAAGAGGCCGATCCTGCTGCGCCGGCGGTGACCACCACGATTTCGTCAGCGCAGTTGCAGGCGCTGCCGGCGAGCGGGCGGCATTGGCAGGACTTTGTGCTCGACACGCCCGGGGCGACCGCGGGTGCGGGATCGGCGCAGGTTGCGCTGCGCGGCGCGGGACAGGACACGGCGGACGCGACGATTGACGGGGCGAGCATGCGGCTGGCTTTCGGAAGCGCGGCGGGTGCGGGGCCGAGGTCGGAGGACTCGGGCGTGACCGGACCGGGCGAGGGGGGCCAGAACGAGATGAGCCAGGGATACGGTGAGCGCGGGTTGGCGATAAGCGAGGTGGCGATCCGCGAAGTGGAGATTGCGGCCGGAGACGTGGAAGCCAAAGGCGCGCACGCGGCGGGCGGACGGACCAACGTGGAGACGCGAGGGGGATCAAACGAGTTTCACGGCCAGGGGTTCCTGTTTGACCGGCAGAATTCGTGGGGGGCGCGGAACCCGTTTACGCAGTGGGTCGAAAACACCGGCACGGCGACGGCGCCGAGTTTCACGGCCGCGCCGTATACGCCGCCCGACCACGAGATGACGTGGGGGATCGGGGCGGGGAGCCGGCTGAAGCCCGACAAGCTGTTCTGGTTTGGGGCGCTGGACGCGTACCGGCGCAACGATCCCGGAGTGGCGACGGTGAAGACGGCGAGCGAGTTTTTCAATCTGCCGGAACCGACCAGTCCGGAGGTTGCGCTGCTGAGCGCGCAGCTTGGCGAGAGCCTGAACCAGGCTTACGACGATTATCTAGGGGCGCCGGGGGCGGGTTACGCGGCGGGATTGGAGCAGTTAGGCGGACTGCTGGGGCCGGCTCCACGGACCTCGTCGCAGTGGGTGGGATTCGCGCGGATTGACTGGCCCGCGACGGAACGGAGCCGCTTCACGGTGGAAGGCGCGGGCGCGGATTGGAACTCGGCGGGCGGCGGGCTGACGCGGGTCGAAGAAGATTATGGAAGCCACAGCTTCGGGTCGAGCCGGGCCAGCGAGGAGTGGCTGCTGGCGCGATGGGAGCAGTTTTTGACGCCGAATTTGCTGGCGGTGACGCAGGTTTCTGCGGGGCGCGACATTCTGACGGCGCGGCCCGATGCGCCTTCGAACTTTGAGCAGGGTTTTTTGAACGGAAACGCATACGGGCAGTTGCCGCAGATGGTGGTGGACTCGCGGTATGGATTCACGATTGGAAATCCATCGCGCTTCGGGCAGGGGAGCTATCCGGACGAGCGGCTTTACCATGCGCAGGAGATGGTGGACTGGGTGCGCGACAAACTGCTGGTAAAGGCGGGATTCGAGATTGACCACAACTCCGATGCGACCAGTTTGCTGCGCAACCAGACGGGGACGTACCACTACGCAAAGGTGCAGGACTTTATCTCGGACGCCGTGGCATTTGAGAAGTTCGGGCTGGGGAGCCTGATGAGCTACCAGAATCCGCACGACTGCGGCGTGACGGCGACGACGTTCGGGGCACTGCCCTGCTACACGTACTTCTCGCAGGTGATGGGGCCGACGTATTGGCATTTAAGCACGAACGATTGGGCGGGGTATGTGACCGCGCAGTGGCGGGCGGGGAGGATGGCGGTGTTTTCGGCGGGGCTGCGCTGGGAGCGGGAGCAACTGCCGCCGCCGCTGGCGCTTGTGGAGAATCCCGAGCTGCCTTTGACGGAGAAGCTGCCCGTTCTGGGGAATCAGTGGGGTCCGCGCGTAAGCATGGCGGTGGGCAAACAGGATGGGCGCTGGCCGGTGATGCGGCTGGGCTACGGGATGTATTTTGGGCGCACGGAGAACGCGACGCTGGAGACGGCGCTGACGCAGACGGGTTCGCTGAAGGGGGACCTGAATTTCTTCATCCGGCCGACGGACGGATTGAACCCGCAAACGGAGACGAGCGCGGCGCCGCCGTTTCCTTATGTGCTGCAGGGCCAGCCGGCGAGCGTGGTGACGCCGGGAGCGGTGGAGTTTGCGCCCCGGTTCCGCAACCCCGAAGTGCACCAGGCGGTGGCGAGCGTGGAAGAGGCGCTGCCGGGACGGGTGCTGGTGACGGCGGCGGCCATGGTGAGCCTGGGACGGCGGCTGCCGGTGGCGATCGATACGAACTTCGACCCGGCGGTGAATCCGCAGACGATCACGTTCGGGGTGGTGGACAAGACCGGACAGGGGCCGATCAAGGCTGCGCAGATCACGGTTCCGTTTTACGCCTTGTGGCCGGCGGCGAACTGCCCCGCAAACGCGCCGCTGACACCGGGCGGAGTGTGCGGGCGGCTGAACCCGGATTACCAGCAGATCACGGAGATCATGAGCCGGGCGAACTCGACGTATGAGGCGGCGACGATCAAAATGACGCGCTACGGGCAACGGGGGCTGAGCCTGCACGCGCACTACACCTATTCCCACGCCATGGACTGGAATCCCAACGAGAGCACGACGGTGTCGGGCAGCGACGTGCTGGATCCAGAGGACTTCAGCGCGGAGTATGGAACGAGCAACCTGGATGAAAGGCACTCGGCGGCGGCGATGGTGATGTACGAAGCACCGTGGAAGCGGCGCCATTGGGAGGGACGGTTCGCCAACGGGTGGATGCTGTCGGGGATCGGGCAGTTCCATAGCGGCCTGCCGTACACGATGCGGACGGCAGGCTCTCTGGCCGAGGAGCACACGACGGCGGGCGCGGTGATTGCGGGGCTGGGGCCGGGGATGAACGGGTCGGGCGGCGACAACCGCGTGTACGGTGTGGGGCGGAACACGTTTCGGTATCCGCAGGCGTGGAAGGCGGATGTGCGGCTGGGCAAGAAATTCGATTTGGGCGACATGCGGCAGTTGGAGATGCTGGCGGAAAGCTTCAATCTGTTCAACCACCAGAACGTGACGCAGATCGAAACGACGGGGTATTACCTGGAGTCGGGCGGGGCGACGGGGACCTTCCCGACGCTGAACTTTTTGACTCAGGGCACGACGGGAACGGCGGCGACCACGCCGGCGTTCGGGTATCCGCTGGACATCAATGGGACGAATTACTATCGCGAGCGGCAAATTCAGTTTGGGTTGCGGATGCGGTTTTGAGCGGTTCCGGGCGCCCGCGGCCGAAAGCATAAAAATTCATACAAAATCCTGAGTTCCGGCGGAATCGGGCAAGGAATCGGCAGGATCGGGATACCGGTCAGGGGGTCCTCTGCCGTAGTCTTGTGTTGAAGAAGCTGCGCGGGCCGCGGTCGGCCAGGTTTCCGGTAGAGCTGCCGAGGCGAAACCTGCCGACGGCAAGGTCGAATTGCGGTCGATGTTAGACACATGGCGGGACCGGTTCCGGTTCCACAATTCCTTTCAATTTGGCAGGCGCGCGTCCTGCAATTTTCATGAGGGAAAGGTGACATGACGTACAACGCAAAGGCTTATTCCGTTTCCAGTCCTACTTCGCCGTTCGTTTCCGCGACGATCACGCGGCGCGATGCTACAGAACATGACGTACAGATCGAGATTCTCTTCTGCGGCATCTGCCACTCCGATCTCCACCAGGCCCGCAACGAGTGGAGCGGCTTGATGCCGACCGTTTATCCCTGCATTCCGGGACATGAGATCGTGGGGCGGGTGACGAAGGTGGGATCGGCGGTGACGAAATTCAAGGCGGGCGACCTGGCGGCGGTGGGCTGCATGGTCGACTCCGACGGGACCTGCACGGAGTGCAAGGCGGGCTTTGAGCAGTTCTGCCCGAACCTGACACTCACCTATAACTTCCCGGACAAACATCTTGGAGGCGTGACCTACGGCGGCTATTCGGAGAGCATCGTGGTGGACGAGCGGTTTGTGATACGCGCGCCATCGAACCTGAACCTTGCCGGCGTGGGGCCGCTGCTGTGCGCGGGGATTACGACCTACTCGCCCATGCGCCACTGGGGCGTGAGCAAGGGAAAGAAAGTGGGGGTGGTGGGCCTGGGCGGACTGGGCCACATGGCGGTGAAGTTCGCGCACGCATTTGGGGCGCACACGGTAGCGTTCACGACATCGCCGGGCAAAAAGGAGGACGCGCTGCGGCTGGGCGCCGACGAAGTGGTGATCAGCCGCAACGCGGACGAAATGAACAAACATGCAGGCAGCTTCGACTTCATTCTCGACGCGGTCGCGGCCGAGCATGACATCAACGCTTACATCAACCTGCTTGCCCGCGACGGCAACCTCACCATGGTGGGCGCGCCGGAAACGCCGCTGCCGGTTGCGGTGTTCGGCTTGATCATGGGGCGGCGCAGCTTTTCGGGATCGATGATCGGAGGCATGGCGGAGACGCAGGAGATGCTGGATTTTTGCGCCGGGCACAACATCACGTCCGACTTCAACAGCCGCTCGTAGGCTTCGTTGATCTTTTGCGCCGGAATCACCTCCACATCCGAGGTAATGTTGTGCTGGCCGCAGAAATCCAGCATCTCCTGCGTCTCGGCCAGGCTTCCGATCGCCGATCCTGAAAAACTCCGCCGCTTGAACAGCAGCCCGAATACCGCTACCGGCAGCGGCTGCTCCGGCGCGCCCACCATGGTGAGGTTGCCGTCGCGGCCCAGCAGGTTGATATACGCGTTAATGTCATGCGTCGCGGCCACGGCATCCAGAATAAAGTCGAAGCTGCCCGCGTGCTTCGCCATCTGGTTCGCATCTTTCGAAAGCACCACTTCGTCGGCGCCCAGCCGCAGCGCGTCGTCCTTCTTGCTTTCCG
>JASHTU010000517.1 GCA_030040395.1 Acidobacteriaceae bacterium | reverse complement strand
CGTCGCGCGACTGCCAGGGGTTAGATGCACCCTCTCAGTCCAGATCGAATTCCCGCAGCGGCTTGCCCTCCGGCGCATCTTTGGCCTTGCGCAGAGCCTCGGCAAACTTCTTTTCGAACAAATCCGCCTTGTTCTTCTCCGCGTCCACGCTCTGGCGGAAAATCGACTCTTTCCGATCTTCGTGCTCGCGCATGGCCTTGGCCGCCGTCTCCAGATCCTCGAACATCCGCTTGCGCGGCGCCGGGGTGTGGCTCACCACCAGTCCCGTCGCTCCGTCGATCCTGAGCATGGCCCCGCAATCCGGGCACGCCACTTCGAAAATGGTTTCCTTCGCTTTTGCCTTTGCCATCACACTGGCATTGTAGGCGCGATGATGCTCGATTGCCTATAGATCCCGCGCCGCCTTCTGGAGCTGCCTTCTTGACAGCGCAACGCCCCAGGGCAAAAGATGATTCCGCTAGATTGTTCTGCAGTTCCTGATTGCTTCTCGATTTTCTGCGAAGCGCAACGCATTTTCGCGGCGCAAAGAGATAGCGCGCGCCCAACCCCGCCGGAGACAAGCCCATGAAAGAAAAAACAGATTCCCATCCCACCCTGAGCTCCCATTGGCTCCTGGTCCTGCTCGCCCTCGCCTTGCCTTGCGCCCTCGCGCTTGGCTGCAAGAAAGCGGCCCCGCCGCCCCAGCCTGCGGAAAATCCCGCCGCCATCGTCTCCACTCCCCTCAAATTCGAGCGTCTCGATCCCGCTGCCGACAAGATCATTCCTGCCGGCGCCCAACTCGAGCGCGTGGCCACCGGTTTCACCTGGACCGAAGGCCCGATCTGGGCCGGCGACGCCCTCTACTTCGCCGAAATCACCAGCAATAGCATCCGCAGTTGGACTCCGGGTCAGGGAGTCAGCATCTTTCTTCAGCCCAGCGGATACAAAGGCTCGGCGCCCTATGGCGGACCCGAGTCCGGATCGAACGGCATGACCCTCGACGCCAACGGCCGCCTCACCGTCGCCGGACACGCCCAGCGCGACGTCTACCGCTTCGAATCCCTCAGTCCCACGGCGCAGATCACCATCCTCGCCGACTCCTACCAGGGCAAGCGCCTCAACAGCCCCAACGATCTCGTCTATCGCTCCGACGGCTCGCTCTACTTCACCGATCCGCCCTATGGGCTCCGCACCCAACACGACAACGATCCTGAAAAGCAGCTCAAGGTAAACGGCGTCTACCGCCTTCCCCACGCCCTCGATCAAGCCCCCGGCGCCCCGCCCGACCGCGTACACCTACAACTCCTCATCAGCAATCTGCCCCGCCCCAACGGCATCGCCTTCTCGCCTGGCGAAAAATACCTCTACGTCGACAACTCCGAGCCCAAAAAACAGTGGTGGCGCTACACGGTGCGGCCCAACGGCTCGCTGGCCGACCCGAAACTCCTCTACGACGCCACCTCTGACCCGCGCACCGGCGGCCCGGACGGCATGAAGGTCGACGTCGAAGGAAATATCTACGGCGCCGGGCCCGGCGGCGTCTGGATCTTTTCGCCCGAAGGCAAACCCCTCGCCACCCTCGATATTCCTACGCGAGTGGCGAATATGAACTGGGCCGGACCCGATCGCAAGACACTTTACATTACCGCCAGCGGCAACATCTATCGCGTTCAACTCCTCATTTCCGGTGAGCCGGTGGTGCAGTCTAAATAGCGCCGCCGCGCGCCATCGCTGGTCCGCTGCTCAAAGCTGGTCGCCCCATCCTCGCCGCGTCTTTGTTCTTGCGGCGAGGATGGGAGTTCGCAATTGCGTCCTCATCAACAAATCGCCAAGAACAACCCCGTCGCCGCCCGATGCGCGAAGATAGGGTTGCATGACCGTTCTCAGCTCCGATGCCGTCATCCTGCGCACCTGGCCCCTGCGCGAGGCTGACCTTATCGTCAGTTTTTTCACCCGCGACTACGGCCGCATGAAAGGCGTGGCCAAATCCGCCCTCAAGAGCCGCCGGCGCTTCGGCGGGGCCCTCGAGCCCATGACCTTGGCCCGCGCCTGGTTCGCCGAGCGCTCCGGCCAGGAACTGGTTCGCCTCGATCAGCTCGAAATCCTCCGTTCCCCGCTTTCGTCTGCGGTCGATCACCCCCGTATGGCGGTGCTGAGCTTCTTCGCGGAAGTCATCGACGAATCTCTGCCCGAGCGCGACCCGCAGGAAACCGTCTTCCGCCTCCTCGCCTCCGTCCTCGACGAGACTTCGGCCGCGCAATCGGATTTCGTTCAGCCCTGGATGCCGCTTACCTATTTTTCCCTGTGGATGACGCGCCTTATGGGCCTGCTTCCCGACATTGCCCGCTGCATCGTCTGCGGCGAGCCGCTGGACCCCGACGCGATCGCCTTCAGCGCCTACGCCGACGGCCTTTTCTGCGCCCTCCATCGCAGCGCCAACTCAAGCCCGCTCTCGGCCGACTCGTGGCGTCTCGCGCAGCGCATGTTACGCGCTCCGGTGTCGGCCTTCGCGCAAGAGCCGTGGCCGCGCCGCCGCGCCCAGGACCTGCGCCGCTTCACTCTGCAAACCCTCGAGCGTCATTTAGAGCGCAAGCTGCGCACCGCCGAAGCCCTGGCCCGCCTCGGCGGATAAGCGCGCTCCTGCCGCCTACTTCCCGCGCCCGGCCGTCCCTCGCCCAACCGCCCCCGGAACCACCTGGATCTCGAAAATCTTCGGCCAAAGCTTGCCGGTCACGAACAGCCGGTTCTCTTGCGCATCGTAGGCAATCCCGTTCAGCACCGCCTCAGGGTCCGTCCGCTCGCTTGCCGGCGGCAGGCCTTTCAAATCGATCCATCCCAGCACGTCGCCGGTCGCAGGCGAGATGCGCGCAATCCGGTCCGCGTGCCAGATGTTCGCGTACACTTCGCCGCGAACGTATTCGAGCTCGTTCAATTCCGTCACCGGCCTGCCGCGATCCCTCACGATTACGGTGCGCACTTCGCGAAACGTTTCAGGATCGAAAAACCGCAGGTTCGCCGTGCCGTCGCTCATGATCAGGTCCTTGCCGTCCTGCGTCAACCCCCACCCCTCACCTGTGTAGTGAACCGTGCGCAATAGCTTGAATGTATTCAAGTCGTACACGAACGCCAGATGCGCCTGCCAGGTGAGCTGAATCAGCGTGTCGTCCCAACTGGTCAGCCCCTCGCCAAAGTACTCGTTGGCGAGCGGCTGGTACTTCAGGATGCGCCCTGTCTCCAAATCCTCTTCCCGCAGCGAGGACCGCCCCGGCAAACCGGTGCTCTCATACAAGTGGCCGTTCAGGTAGATCAGCCCCTGCGTGAAGGCCCGCTCATCGTGCGGGTACACATGGACAATCCGGAACGAGCCGGCTGCGGGCGCGAAGCGGGCCGTGGCAATCGAGAATGCGCCGGCGGCAATCGATATGGCGCCAGCCAGCGCCCGGAAAAGGAAAAAAGGTCGCATTTGCGGCTATTTCTAATGTAAGTCGTCGACCAGGAGCGCCCTCATTTACGTCGTTGGCCATCAAGGCTTCGACCGGCGCATTCGACGTCCACTGCGAATCCTCGTCGCCGAGCAGCCGCCTTTAGCCGGTTCCCAAGTACACAAAGCGGGCCAGAAACAGGGCGGCGAGCACATAGAGCAGCCAGTCCTGGCGTCGCAGCCTGCCTGCGGCCACGTGCAGAACCGCCCACGCGATGATCCCAAAGCCCAGCCCGTTGGCGATCGAATACGTGAACGGAATCAGCACCAGGGTAAGAAAAGCAGGAACCGCGATCAGCGGCTCGCGCCAGTGAATCTCCGCAATCGCGGTAAGCATCATCGAGCCCACCAGGATAAGCGCCGGCGCCGTGGCCGCCGTCGGCACCACGCCGATAAAAGGCGCGGCCCCGATGGCGCCCAGAAATAAAAGCCCTGTCACGATCGCCGTCACCCCTGAGCGCCCTCCGGCCGCCACCCCCGCCGTCGACTCCACATAACTCGTCACCGTCGAAGTTCCGGTCAGCGAGCCGAACACCGTAGCCGCTGCGTCAGCGAAGAGAATGTGATTCAGCCGCGGAATGGAGTGGTCGGGCGCGATCAGTCCGGCGCGTTTTGTCACCGCCACCAGGGTGCCCAGATTGTCGAACAGGTCCACAAAGAAAAAAACGAAAATAATCTCCAGCAGCCCCTTGTTGACCGCCCCCATCACGTTTAACTTGAACGCCGTCGCCGCCAGCGGATGAAGGCCGCCCGTCGCCGGCTTCCAGTGCGATAGTCCCAACATCCACCCCACCCCGGTGATGCTCAGCACCCCGATCAAAATCGAGCCTCGCACCTTCTTCACTTCGAGAGCCACCATCAGAATGAGGCCACAGAGCGAGAGCACGGTGGTTGGATTCCGGAAGTTGCCCATCCCCACCAGCGTGTTCGGGTCGCGCACCACCAGCCCCGCGTGTTGGAACCCGATGAAGGCGATAAACAACCCGATGCCGCATGCCACGGCGGCGTAAAGCTGGTGCGGAATGGCCCGCAGAATCATCTGCCGGATGCCGGCCGCCGTGATGGCGAGAAACATAACGCCGGAAAGAAACACCGCTCCCAGCGCCACTTGCCAGGGCACGTGCATCTTGATGCAGACCGTGTACGCAAAGTAAGCGTTCAGACCCATGCCCGGCGCCAGCGCAATGGGATAGCGCGCAATAACACCCATCAAAATCGATCCGAAAGCCGCCGAGAGACACGTGGCCGCGGTGACAGCGGGCAACGGCTCCCCGGCGTCGGCCAGGATTGCCGGATTCACCAGCACGATGTAGGCCATGGTCAAAAACGTCGTGACCCCGGCCAGAATTTCCGTGCGCCAGTTAGTCCCCAGGTGGGCAAATTCAAAGTACGCTTCGATGCGCTTGAGCATAGGCGAGTGTACTTAGAAGACCACATGCCCGGCGCAGCGCAAAGCGGAATATACGGTGGCGAATTGTGCGCGCACACAGATCACCCGAGCGCGGCGCGCCAAGTTTTCCGCGCTGCACACCCAAAGCACAGCGTCGGCGCTCAGCCCAGCAAACGAGCCGCCTCCTTGGCAAAGTAGGTGACGATAAAATCGGCGCCGGCGCGGCGGATGCCGACCAGCGACTCCATCATGGCGCGCGTGGGGTCCAGCCACCCCTTCTCGAAGGCGGCCTGCAGCATCGAGTACTCGCCGGAAACCTGGTAGGCGCCGATGGGCACGCCCACCCGCTCGCGCGCCGCGCGCACCACGTCCAGGTAGGGCATGGCGGGCTTCATCAAGATCATGTCCGCGCCCTCTTCGATGTCGAGATCGATCTCGCGCATCGCTTCTCTGAGGTTGGCGCCGTCCATCTGATAGCTTCTCCGGTCCCCGAATTGCGGCGCCGAATCCGCGGCTTCGCGGAACGGTCCATAAAAGGCGGAGGCGAATTTGGAGGCGTAACTAAGGATAGGCGTCGTCGCCAAGCCGGCGGCGTCGAGAGCGCGACGAATGGCGGCCACGCGGCCGTCCATCATGTCGCTGGGCGCCACCACATCGGCGCCGGCCTGGGCCTGGCTCACGGCCGTGCGCGCCAGCAGTTCGAGGGTGGGGTCGTTATCGACCTCGAACCCGCCTTTTGACTCCACCACTACACCGCAATGGCCGTGGCTGGTGTATTCGCAAAGGCATACATCCGCGATGAGCACCAATTTTCTTGCTGCGTCTGACTGCTTGAGCGCCCGCAGCCCCTGCTGCACAATGCCGTTTTCCTCC
>JASHTU010000516.1 GCA_030040395.1 Acidobacteriaceae bacterium | reverse complement strand
CAGCCGTGAATGACTACGTCTTGCAGGCCCTGGATGAAGATGTTCTCGTAATAGCGCCCGGGCAGAATGCAGACTTCTCCGCCCGCGGCGGGCAGCGCATTGATGGCCGTCTGGATGGAGGTGTATTGGCCGACGCTGTCCACGCCGTCGCCCACCGTGCAGGTGCAGCAACCGCAACCGGTCTCGCCTGGCGAGGGCCATTTGGTGCGGCAATCCGGAAAGCTGTTGGGCGAAAAGCTGACGATGGAGAGCGGCGCGTAGTGATGATGAATGCCCCGCGGCGGCGCTTTCGTGAGGGGATCGATTTGGCCTGTGGAGGCGCGAGCGGAAAAATTCCAAAAGTCGGCGATGTTGAATTGGGTGGTCGCATTCGGGCCGAAGGTGACGGTGATGCCGTTTTCCAGGATCAGCGTGGTTCCCGGAGGGGGAACCGGAATATCGCCCGTGGCCCCGTTAACGCCCAGATCGACCCAGAGAGTGGTCTGTCCGGGCGTGGCGCCGGTTTGATAGATCTGGCCGGATTGATCCCAGCGGGTAATTCGGGTGTGGCGCGAGGGCGTGGTCTGATTCGATCCGTCGACGGGGAAATTTCCCGGCGTTTGCAACATATCGACCAGGGTGATGGTCTTGGCGGAAAAATCGATGCTGTCGATCTGATGCAACTCCCCGTGCTGGCCGTCCAATTCGAGATCGTCGTCGAGAAGTTCAATCCAGTTGCCGGGAGCGAAGCCGAGCACCTGATCGCGCCCCAAGCTAAGAACGGTGAGTTGCGCGGCCTTGTTGTTGAGCGAATTGGTGACGGTCTGAATGGCGGTTACGCCGGTTTGGACAGAGGCGTTGTCACGCGACCATTTGAAGGTCGCCGTCCCGGTTCCGGTGAGCGGGTAGGTGTCGCTGGTCGCCGCAATTCCCGGCTGGTGAATTTCCACGCGGTAGAACTGGTTTTCCATGCCGGTGTAACCGGTTCCGCTGGTCAGGCAGCAGGGGCCGGAGGAGCCGGAGCCGGCGTAGTTATTGGTGAGCTCACCCAGGGATGGGCCCGGCCACGGGGGATTGGCTGCGGCGCTGGCGCAAGTTGCTCCCGCGGGAAGAGCGGCGAGCTTTACCTGCCACACGGTCTGCACACGGGCGGTGGTGTCGACATTGACGGCGGCATCGATGAGGGTCGGGTCCTCAAGGTAGGTGATGGGGCGCTTCCACACGTCGAGATAAGCGAGGAAGGGGCCGTTGCCCTTGAGCGCCCCTTGATTCAGGGCAGGCGCATTCGGGTAGTAGGGTTGCGCGGTGTAGTCGATGGTTCCGGTAGGCGAGGTTCCGGGCGGCTGCGGGGAGCCCGAAAGCTCGGCGAGAGCGGGGTCCCATTGGGCCGTGGTCGGGGAGCCGTGATTCTCGGCCAGGAGTCCGTCCACGTACATGCGGCCGGGACCGATGTTGACGTGGTTCACGCCGCCCGAGTCGGTGGTAACGGTGATTTGAAAAGCGAAGGGCGTGGTGGCCGGATAAACGGCGCGGCCCAGGGTGTCAAGCGTGCCTGCCTGGATGCGGCGCGCGAGCTCGGCAAGCCACTCGTTCCAGTCGGAGTCGAGCTGGACGCGTCCCTGCTCCATCACCACTCCGCTGTAGTCGTTCCATGGGTCGAAGATAAACCGGCTGGTGTCGAAGCTCATCTCAGCCTCCTGTCAGTTCTGGTAGACAATGCCAAACTCCAATCCGACCGGCAGATATTCCTCGATCCTGACGCGAAGGTCGGCCTCGCGCAGCGGGGCAAGCACAAAGTGGAAAGCGCCCATCTCGCCGCCATCCGAGGCCCCTTGGCGAATGAGGCTGCTGGTGGCGGCGAGAAGCTTGGCGTAATTGGGCGCGCCGTAACGCAGCGAGAAGAAGATGGGCTGGGCGGAAGCCAGCGCCTGCTCCACGCATTTGAATCGCCGGGGCGTGACCGCGCCCACGGGCAAAAAGCTGAAGCGCACGCATCCGGCTTGTTTGCGGTCGGCGATCAGTGGCGCGGTCCAGCTATCGCCTGCCGCCAGCTTGGCCCAGAAGATGCTGTTCGAAACCAGGGTGAGTTCGGTCGCGTGCGCCTTGCCGATCACCGTGCAACCAAGCAGCGAAAGTGCGCCGCCCGCCCCGCCATTGGCGCCGTTGACGGACGTGTAGGCGATGCCGGTATTCACGGTTGCGTCGACGATGCTGTCGCAGGCGGTGGTGATGACAAACTCTCCAGTTTGGAGTGCGCCGGAAATCGAGAGTGTGAGCGCGAGTTCGAGGCCGGAGGGTTCGGCGATCAATGCAGGCTGACTGGGGAACTGAGGCTCACCGGCGATGGATACAGACCAGCCGGGAACCAGCGTGCAATAGGTGAGGCTGAGCTGGCCGAGCTGGTTTGGACTTCCGTCGGGCATCTGCGCCGGGGCGTGCACCAGAGCCGCAGCGGAGGGCTTGCCCGCGCTCATGGTGGGCTTGGGCGACGCAATGAGCAGTCCGTTGAGCACGCAAGTGCTGGATGGTCCGCCGGTGACGGCAATCTCTTCATCCACGAGCAGCGTGGCCAGCGCGCCATCGGCGGCGCGGAGCTCGAGTGTGGCGCCGGCGGGAACGTCGATCGTGAGCGCCGGCGTGAGAGCGGGCGTTCCGGTATTGGAGATGGTTTGCGTAGGTCCGATTTCGACCGCGGCTTGGCCGTTCACCCCAAGCTGCTCGAGGGCATAGTCGATGGCTTGCTGGAGGCTGTTGTAGCGGGCCGGCGCGGCGGTGTCAGGAAACGGAAAAATGTGAGCTTCATCGGTGACGATGAAGCCGTTGGGATTGGCGGAGCGCGCGTATTCGCCGCCACCCATGGGCGCGTTGAATCCGTACTGATACGAAACCGCCAGATCGGCGGTGGCCGAAGACGACGCGGGCAAAGCCATGCGGCCCGATTCAGGGTCGACGGTTGCGGCGTAGGCGTTGGTGGCCGGCAAATTGATCCAGCTTCCGTCCGCCGCGGCCAGCTCGCACACCTGAATCTGGTAAGGATTAAGCAGGTTGCCGTCGAGCCACAACGCCAGGCTGGCGCCCGGGCCGTAGTAGGTGGCGCCCACACCCTGCTGAAGGTCGGCGCACAGCACGCGTCGGCGCAGGCGATCGGCCACGTTGTAGGGTTGCGCGGGGGCGGTGATGTCCGCACCTTGCGAATCCGCTTTGTGAAAGAGCGGGATGTCCATGCCCAGCGGATTGAAGGTGTAGAGGAGGGGATGGCCGGCGGCGTTTGTATCGATGGCCGCGGGCGCGCCCTTGGTAACGCTGAAGGCGCTCAACGACCAGAGAAAGATACCGATGTTTTGAATGTTGTACCGGCCCTGCTCCAGCGCAATCGTCGTGTCGATGCGGCGCACGTCCACTTTGTGCGCGGTGCGGTCGAAGCCCGTATCGATGTAGAGGCTAGGCTGCCAGCGGCGCAGATCGGGCGCATAGTAATTGTCGAGGCGAACATGGTTCATGTACTGCGTGTCGCCGAGGATGCGGAAAAACTCCACCGCATGCGCGCCCCAGCCGGTGGCGTCGCGCGCCAACTGCTCCATCACCAGCACCGTTCCTTTGCGGCGGCGAAATGAGATGGTGTTGGCGACTTCGGAACGCGGATTATCGACCGAAGGCGCAATTCCAGCGATGGATTGGTAGCCGATGAGATCGCCGATGTACGGAATGACCCATGTGGCGCAAGTTTCAATGAACTGATCACTGTAGAGCTGGTCGAGGTCGTAGGCTACGGCCTTCAATTGCTCCTGGATCACCATGAGCAGCGATTGGAGCGGGCCGCGTGCAGCTTTCGCAGTGAGCTGGTTGAGTTGGGTCTGCTCGTCGGCGGTCAAAGGAGGCGTAAGCGCCTGCAGCGCGGCAAGCTCGGCGGATTCCGCGGCGGTGAGCAGCGTTTGCGCCTGCGCCAGTTGCGCGTCCCGAATGCGATAAACAGCCGGCAGGAGGTTAAAGAGGTCCAATCCTTGCAAACTCATTGCATCACCCCCAGCGTTACGGCGCTCGGATCGGGATTGAGAACCAGAATCTCGGCCGGATTCGGCATCAGAGTCGGATTGGCAATGGGCACATAAGGACAGATCCAGTTGGGCGAGCCGGAAGAAGGACGCGTAAGCGGAACGGGCTGTGATTGCCAGGTTTGGTAGGCCGACAAACTCCAGTTG
>JASHTU010000515.1 GCA_030040395.1 Acidobacteriaceae bacterium | reverse complement strand
CCAATAACATGGTTGTCTTCAAGATTGATCAGGCCAACGGGCATTTGACGTCCGCAAACCAGAACTTAGAACTAGGGGCTCCGGTGTGCCTGACTTTCGTTCCGGAGGCGGGATCTGTAACTGCATCGCCCGGGATGAATTAGGGCAGTTCCAGAGTTTAAACGCCCTTTTTGAGATCGTGCGAGGTGGCTCTTTCTTAAGGAAAAAGCCACTTAGCTTCCTTGGCTCCGAGATACAGCAACTCAAGAACTGCGATAACGCCGGCCGCAAGAGCCGGAAAGCGCGCAGATTGCACTTGTTGACGGGCGTAGCAAAGCCGGTCATAGACGGAAGGCGGGCGACGGCCCGCGTGCTCATCCTTGGCGGAGATTCGAATGTGTGTTTGACTTCGCCGAACAGCCGCTCGGTCATTGGCGCGAGATTCAATTGAGGATTCGAGATTATGAAACTTCCAGGCATCAAGCTGTCACGACGGACGTTGGTGAGGAATGCCGGGCTGCTGGCGACTGCAGGCGTGTTGGGTTTCACGGCGCGTGAGTCGGCCGGTTCCCAAGCATCACCGGCCGGCAATCGCTCCGGACCACGCGCGCTGGCGCTGATCGGCGACCGCTACCATAACTCCGACTATATTCGGGTGGCGTTGGATAAGGTGTTCCAGGAGCTGAACATCCCGATCGACTACACCATCCACTACGAGCGTCTTTCCGCTGACCTGCTCAAGAATTATCAACTGTTGTTGATCTTGCGCGACGGCATGATCTGGCCCAATGGCTATCTGGGGCCAGACGCCTACACGGACTATGAAAGGAACCTGGAGAATCTTCCCGCCCGCAGCCAGGACCCGAAGCCGGTGATGTGGATCAGCGAGGAACAGGGCGCGGCGATCAAGGAGTTCGTCAGTTCCGGGAATGGTTTTTACGCGCTTCATAACTGCAGCCATATCTCACTATCCTCGAAGAACTATCGCGAAGTGATGGGAGGGGCGTACATTGGCCATCCGCCTCTTCGCCCGTTCCGGGTGCGGGCCTCAGAGAATTCCCACCCCATTACCCAGGGAATGACTGATTTTATTGTCAACGACGAACAGCACTATGTGGAGTACGACAAGGACAAGAAGTATATTCTGCTGGAGGCCGAGAATATCGACGGGTTAACTTACGAAAATCTGGGGGCTAAGTCGATCTCGGGTTGGGCTTACGACTTCGGCAGCGGACGGGTGGTGTTTACGGCGGTGGGACACACCATTGACGCCATGTGGAATCCGCAGTATGTGGAGATTCAGAAGCGGTCGATTCGCTGGCTGCTCAAACAGATCTAAGGAGTTTCTGAATAAGTCGTTGTCATTAGGCTGAGATTTCCTTAGGAAGCTAGAGCTCCGCTGACTATTTTGGCTTTACGGCGCGACTGAAGTCGTTGCCTTTTCGAAACCGCACTTCTAACACAGGCTGCTCTGGCGTGCGCGGGCTAAAAGCCGGCGCCGCGGCGCAGAGGAAATGCAAAAGGGAGAGACGTGGATGGCCAAGGTGATTGACACACATGCGCATCTGGGCGAGTGCTGCGTTTTTGGTCTGCTCAGCACCGAGGAAGAGATGCTGCGCCGGATGGAGGAATGCGGGGTGGACGCAACCATCGTCCAGCCTTATCCGGGAGCGAAGAGCGCCTGCCAAGTGCACGACCGCATTGCGGAATTGTGCGCCAAGCATCCCGGCCGTTTCTTCGGGCTGGCCAGCCTGACTCCGCATGGAAATTACGACGCCTACCGGCGCGAGGTGGAGCGGTGCGTGAAGGACTTGCACTTTGTGGGAGTGAAGCTGCACACCATCGGCCACGGCGTCAATCCGCTATCGGAGGACGGCGACCGGGTGTTCGCGACCGCGCATGAGTTAGGCGTTCCGGCCATGGTGCACACCGGGCCGGGCGTGCCTTTTGCGCTGCCGTCGCTGTGCATTCCCGCGGCGCGGAAATATCCCGGGTTGAAGATTATTCTTGCCCACGCCGGGTTTGCGGTGTTTTCGGCGGAGGCGCAGGTGGCGGCCTCGGTGTGCGGCAACCTGTACCTGGAGACCTCGTGGTGCATCGGGGAAGACATCCGCTGGATGATTTCGACCATTGGCCCGGAGCGGGTAATGATGGGCGCGGATTTGCCCAGCAACGTGCCCGTGGAAATCGCCAAGTACCGGGCTTTGGATCTGGCTCCCGAAGTGTACGACCAGGTGATGGGCGCGACGGCGGTCGAGGTATTCCATCTCAAATGGTGAGGGAAGCAAGCGCCGGTTGCGGCCGCTAAAGGGCATCAGCTCCTGGCTTGAGAAGAAGGAGAAATGTTTTCGCTTTAGCGCAGGACGCCGGCGTCTTTGGCCGGCCAGTAGACGAAAACCGCCTTGCCATAAATGAGCGAACGCTCAACGGGGCCAAACTCGCGGCTGTCGGAGGAGATGGAGCGATGGTCGCCCATCATAAAGTAGCAATCGGGCGGGACGACCATCTCCGGCATGGAACGGGTGTCGCGGTACTGGGGAGGGACATAGGGTTCGCGGAGGCGCTTACCATTCAGCCAGACCTGGCCGCGGTCGATGCGGACGCGGTCGCCGGGGAGGGCGATGACGCGCTTGATGTAGCTTTTTTCGGGATCGCGCGGATAGTGGAAGACGACAATATCGCTGCGCTCGATGGCCTCGATATGGTAAGCAAATTTGTTGATGAAGAGGCGGTCGCGATCTTCGAGGCGCGGCAACATGCTGGTGCCTTCCACACGCACGGGTTGATAAAGAAAAGTGATGATCAACACCGAAGCGGCCGCGGAGACGAGCAGATCGCGCACCCACAGGGCGAGGGAATTGGACTTGCGCGCTGCCGGCCGCGGCGCAGCCGGCGCGGAGGCGGGCGCGATGGAGTGAGCCTGAGCGCCTACGCCTGAAAAAGTGTTTGGGGAATCCTGAGGAGCCGTTGACATTTCTTTCTTAGATTACTCGCAACCGAGCCCCCCGGGTGGACAGGGAACAGGGGCGTGGCCGGGCTTTTCGATCGGCTTTGGCTGGTCGGATGCGGGAACCAACGCCGGCGGCGTTCCCGCGGCTCCCGCGGGGGTTAGGTTTTCGGCCTGGAGGAGCAGGGGCCGCTGCAGCATCATTTCCACTTGCGTGCCCGCTTCAATATTGACGTCGGCGCCGCGAGTAAAGAGCGAGACCAAGCCGGCCGTCGCGAGCCCCGCGCCCACGCCAGCCAAACCACCGGCGAGGGGATGGCCTGCGCCCAGGCCGCCGATGGCGCCCACGGTGGCCCCGGTGGGAACCGAAATCTTGGCCACCTCGCCCGCGTTGCGGCCCTTATCGCCATTCTCCTGGATGCCGCCTTCGCCGTCGTCCTTGACGGTCTGCTTCGTGGCGCCGGGCAAGTCGTTCACGACGCCGGGAATCTCCACCACCGTGCCATTGGGAAAGATGATGGAGGTAAAGTGCATGTCAAGCTGGGCCCGGCCGTGAACACGGCCGGCGCGTTCCACGCGATCGACCACGCCCTGCACGTAAACGCCCGCCGGAATCATCACCCGGTTGCCAACCACCACAGGAAAGGTCGAGGCGAGATAAACGCCGTCGCCGGGCTTGGCGCTCTTGGTGTTGATGGCGCTGCGCAGCTGCAGGAGGACTTTGGCGCCGGCGGGAACGGTATAGGTCTTGGGGGCCGGAGCGGGTTGCGCCGTTGCCTGCTGGGTTGACGCATTGGCGGTGGGTGGCGGCTGTGCCGGCGATTGCGCCGAACTGACACGGGAGCCCGTACTTGCTAAGCCGATCAAGAGGGCTACCGGCAAAGCTACCGGAAACAGCATACGCAGCAGTCGCATGAAGTCCTCCACTCCTCAGCATGATAGACGGGCCGGGCGCAGACAAGGATAGCCTGGATTTGCGTGTTTCGGCGGGTCGGGTGATTATCGAGGCCGAGTCTAAGGTTAATGATAGGCCCTGCGACAGGTTCTGGGCGTGGAGACTGTCCCTGCGCCGCCCGGCCAATCGCGCTAGGATGCGGAACAGAGATGAAGAGCGGAGACTCGCCCGGCAGCTTCTCCCCTCCCGGCTCGCGGGGGCGGTTCGGCGCCGTTTACCGCGTGCTGGAAGACGCGATTGCCTCTCATGCCTTTCCCGGCTGCGCCTTTGGGGTGTTGGTCGGAGACGAGGTGGTGCTTCACGACGCTTTGGGCCGCTTTACCTATGACGACGATGCGTCCGTGGTCACACCGACGACGGTTTTCGATCTGGCCAGCGTAACCAAAGTCATGGCCACCACAGCCGCCGCCATGCTGCTGGCGCAACGCGGTCGGCTCGACCTCGATTCGCTGCTCGGCGACTGGCTGCCGGGATTCGTGGCCGGGCGCGAACCAAGCGACCGGGCCCGCAGCGTCAAGCTGCGCCACTTGCTGGCGCACAGTTCGGGACTGCCGGGATATGTGGAGTTTTTCCGCACGGTTTCGACGCCGGATGTGCTCATGCGCGCCTGCCTCGGTTTGGCTTTGGAAGCTGAACCGGGCGCTCGATCCGAGTACTCCGACCCCGGCTTCATTTTGCTCGGTAAAGCGCTTGAATCCTGTACGGGCGAGCGTCTGGATGCCTGGGTGCGCAGGGAGGTGTGTGCGCCGCTGGGGCTGGCCGCCACGGGATTTTGCCCCGCGCCCGGCAGCCGCAGCTCGATTCCGCCGACGGAGGATGCAGGCTGGCGCAATCGCCGCATCCAGGGCGAAGTCCAAGATGAAAACGCGTGGATTCTCAAGGGCGTCGCGGGCCACGCGGGGCTCTTCTCCAATGTGCCGGATGTGTTGCGTTTCGCGGGCGCGGTGTTGCGGGCCGGAAGCGCAACGGGGGCCGGAGGCAAGGTCGGGAAAAAGGCGGATCCGGCAGAGCCGCGCCTGTTCGATGGCGCCACGGTGGCGGTCTTTGCGCGGCGGCAGGGGCCGGAGGGCAGCTCGCGGGCGCTCGGGTGGGACACGCCTTCGGAGGAATCCTCGTCGGGGCGGCGCTTCTCACCGCATTCGATCGGGCACCTGGGCTACAGCGGCTGCTCGCTGTGGATCGACCTGGACGCAGGCCTCGCCATCGCGCTGCTCACCAACCGCACCTGGCCTGACCGCGCCAGCCAGTTGATCCGCGAGGTGCGGCCCGCTTTTCACGACGCCATCCGGCAGGCGTTGTGATCGCCGTGAACGCGAGCCATCTTCCCGGGTAGAGACTTGCCAGACCCACAAGATTAGGGAACCCCCGGAACTCGGGTAGGCCGGGACAGGTCCTTAACCGAACGCGGCCGCCCAGCCGACGCCGACCAGAACGATGAGCGCCCACCATCCGAAGACCGCAATGTAGCCCGAGCCGCGCTTGACCCCCGCGACCGTGGCGAGTCCGATGCTCATCAACGCCAGGTACCAAATGGTGGTGACGTCGAGGGCGCTGGCCAGGTTGTAGAGGGCGGCGCTGGTGTCAAGCGGGTTGAGGAAAGCCCCCAAGTTGGTAGGCGCAAAATTCTTCAGATTAAACGAATCCGGCGCCAGACCCGCGAAAATGACCACGCCGCCCAGCAGCGCTTTGATGGACCCGGGCAGGCTGGCATAGAACCACACGGCGAAAACACTCTGGAATCTGGCTCTTCCGCCAAAGATGAAGTTGACAGTGCCTGTGAGAACGCCAGCCGTGACGAGAGCGAAGATCAGCAACAGGAGCGGACTGGCCAAGAATGCGCCTTCCATCGAGTACTGGGTGATCTTCATAATCATGGCGCGCTGGGCGTCGGGCGCCTGCGCCAGCCGCGCTTCCGATTTCGGATTGAAGTGGATGGCGTTTTCGGCTACCTGAGTCCAGCCGATTCTCAGCGTAATGGCGGCGAAGAGCAAATAACCCAAGGCGATGGCGATGAGGAACGGCAGCCACCAACTGCGGTTACCGCGCTTAATGTCTTCAAAAGTCTTTGACGGCGCGGCGAAAGTATTTCCAACGCGCTGCCACTGGGTGAGGCCGGCGGCCGTCTCCGGCGCCGGTTGAACTTCCAGATTGCTCATGCGTTCGCCTTTCGGTGCGGAAATGACGCAACCCCGGGCGGCGCGGAAACCGCTGCCGGAGCGCCAAAGCAGACCCGGAGGGACTGTTGTGGCGCCGCCGGACGAACAAGCGCGAACCCGCACTCCAGCCGCGCCGGAAGAATTGCGTTTGCCCGCGATTGTACCCCCGCGAGCGGCATGAGCGACAATCAATTTTCTTTGATTTCTCTGGGAGATGGTCGATTCTTTGGGGGTTGATCGGCGGCGGCCAGGGCGGGCTGATGCAGCCGCATCTCCCCGGCGAGAAGGAAAAACATAAAAGCATGGTTACCGGGATGCTCAATCAACCCTTCGGCGGCAGGCACGACGCCGAATTCCCGGCCCCCGTTGAAGAGCAGCGAACCGGGGAATGCGGTATTGCGTGAGCGGAAAGGAAGCGGAGGACCGGTTTTTTCCTTTACCACATGGAAATCTGTAGCTCGTCTAGATAAGCGGTGACGTGGCCGCTGGAGCCGCGCCCGTCCACCTGGAACTGGGTGTTGACGACGGGACCCCATCCGAGATCGAATGCGCCGTTCACCGTGGCATTCAGGGAGATCTCGCCTCCATCGAGCCACACGGAGTGATAGGTGACGGAGCCGGAGCTATCCCGCGAAATGTACGCTTGAACATGATGCCACGTATATTGCGACCATTTCTGCGGATTGCAACTTGTCCCGCTCTTCGTGACCCAGGTTGGCTTCGCGCTGCTGGCGCTTCCCTCGTTGGCTGTGTACTGCCACGTGCCCGACCAGCCGCTGCACTGTACGCCCGTCAGCACAGTCTGACCGTTCGGCATTGTCTGGTTGATGTCGAATTCCAGATTGGCGAGGTTACTGGCGGAACTGGTCAGATAGATCCAGCCGTCGTAGAAGAAGTTTTCGGCATCGACGTCATCCGAGAAGGAGAGCGAGTAGCGCTCACCCCCGTTGTCGGTAAAGGTAGTTACAAATTCGCGCGAGCTCCCGTACAGTGTTGGCGAACTGACGAGGGTCATGTAGCCGCTTGACGTGCCCGACGTGCCGGTATCGTGTCCCTTTTGCCAGCCGCTCAGCACTTGTATCGCGCTGACGGGGTCGGCGCTCGAGGGGATAACCGACGTGGCGCCGGCGTTGACGGTGATGGTCACGTCGGTTACGCATGAGGAGCCTTGATCTCCCCATGCCTTCACATGCAGCGTATGTGTTCCATTGGAGGTGGAGAGGGTGGCGTCGATGGATTGCTTGTTATTAAAGACGGTGGTGTCGGAGCTGCTATCGAACGAGTATCCCATCGAAGCAACATTTTGCGACGAGCAGGTGGAGGCGCTTGCGGACAAGGTGAAAGGCGACGAGACATCGGTGTTGTTGACAGGACTATCAACCGTCACTCCGGCCAGCGCGGGGACTGCCAGAGTGAGAATGACGGAGGAGCTGAGAGTCAAACGACTGAAAATATTCATTGAATCCCTTCTTCAAGTGAAGACAAATTTCCGCGCCGACCCCTTTGTACTTTTGCCGAAGGAGCCAAATGCTTTTTCAATATTTCAGTGGGCTGGTCTGAGGGGCACAACAAACGCGCCGAATCGAACTACTCAGCAACCTCTGATCGCAGGCCGAGATTCACTGCGCGCGGGCGCGAGTAAACCGCGGAGTGGTTCAAGTCAAGGCTGACAAGCGCGAGCGAACTAGGTTCAGGGCCCCGCTATGGTCGGACTTGACCACAGGCAACTTTTAAGGTACTACGGCATCATTACATAACTCACCGGACACGACAACGAATTTTTGCAAAAAAACGCCAAAAAAATTCAACGCGAGGCATCCCGGAAATTATTACCCGCATCGCGAAAAAATTTCATCCCATGATCGAGTAAAACCTGCGCGTTGATGTAAAAATCCGGGCTTTTTAGGGGCCGCGCGGCCGTCAGGCGGGTCGCGTGGCCCTGAAAAAAGTAGATCCGCAGAGAGTGGCGATTTGCGCCACTGCCGTCGCGTGCGAAAAGAGATGCGCGCATTGGCGCTGAGACAGCTTTCTCTCAGCGAACGGCGCACTCACCAGCGATAAATGGTGAGGTTGTCGAGGTACAGAGTTGACGATCCGCTGGCCCCCACGCCATCGACCTGGAAGTTAGTGATCAGCGTTCCTAGAGTCCAACCGAGGCTGAACTCTGAATTCACGGTCGCATTGATGTCGGCCTCAAGTCCGTCGAGCCACACTGACTGGTACGTTACGTTTCCGGAATCGTCGCGAGAGTAGCTGATCTGCACGTGATGCCACGCATTCGGAGTCCAATTGGCGGGATTACACGGGGCACTGGACTGGACCCATGTGACGATCGGCGCCGCCGGAGTTCCGGCGTTTTCCGTGTAGTCCCAGGTGTTTGAGTCGCCCGCACACTGGAAGGCGTAAATTACCGTGTCTCCGTTGGCCATCACCTGATTGTTGTCCATCTCAAGGTTGCCAAGTTGACTTCCTTCTTCGATCCAGACTTCCGCATCGTAAACAAAGTTCTCAGAGGTCGTATCGTTTCCGTATGTCAGTGAGTACAGTTCGCCTCCCCAGTCCGTATAGCTGGTGTCAAATTGCTGCGCCTGGCCACTCAAAGAAGGGTCGCTGACCAACGTCATCGCGCCAACTGACGTTCCAGGTGTGCCGGGATCGTGTTTGATCCTCCA
>JASHTU010000514.1 GCA_030040395.1 Acidobacteriaceae bacterium | reverse complement strand
GGCGTTCGATTCCTCAGGGGCAGGAAGAGAGTTGCGGAATCGCAGAGCCGGCTCTGCGTGCTTTGAACGCGGACAACCCGTTTCCGCCCGCAATCCTACCTCAAAAGGGGGGTGGGTTTTCAAGAAGCGCCATCATTATGTCCTGAAGGCGCACGCCGTGGCAATGGCGTGCAGGTCATATGCGTAACGCCGCTCCCACGGACGGGCGCGGCGCATCGTTCCCCGGCGGCCCTATACACTGGGCGTCCCGGGAGCAGCCGGCCCGGTGGGCGAAAAATGCCTCGCCTCTGCGCCCCGCGCCCCGCTCCTCCCGGGCATGCGGATTTCCTTTCCTGAGTCGCCTTCTCACTTCGGTATTGCGCCTGGCTTGCCCCAGAAGATGACCGTCCCCAGCTTGGTTCCGCTCACGATATCCATAGCCCCGTCTTTGTTCAGGTCCACGGCTAACAGGGTCGAACCCGCGCCGGAGCGATTGTCAATGAATTCCGGCTCGAATCGCGCTCCTCCCGGTGCATTTGGGTCCCGGACGGTCTTGTACCAGTAAAGAACCGGTGGACCGAAAGGATTGGGATCCAGATAATCGGCGTTATGCGACCAATATCGCTTCCCGACAATGAAGTCCGGGATGCCGTCGCCGTTCATATCCGCAAACGCAGCTCCATGCGGCTCCGAGAAGACCACCCCTCCCGCGTTCTCCTTCGGAGTTCCAAGGTCATCCGCGATCATGTGCTGCACGAAGGAAATATGACCCTGCGCGTCGCGCTTCTGCTCGAACCACGCCAGGCCCCACCCATGAGCGTCCAGCGCGGTGACCACATCGTTCAGGCCGTCGCCATTGACGTCGTAGACGCCCATCAGCGCTCCGCCCGCGATGCCGTGGCCGTAGCGGCCAAATACCTCGGGGTGATACGTCCAGGGCTGATTGCTGCCTGCGGGAGGTTGTTCCCACCAGCCGTACATGTTCAGGATGTCCAATCGCCCGTCGCCGTTGATATCGCCCACGCCCAGACCATGAGCAGTCCCGTAACCTTGCTCCGAAACATGGTGGACGACCCAGGGTCCGGTGGGATTGGCCGGATCCGGCTCAGCATAACTGACGTATCCATCACCCATGAAGACGATTGCAGGCTTGCCGTTGCCCTCGATGTCGGCTAACACCGCGATCTCGCTCTGCACGTTGGACACCACTTTATACATCTCCCAACGGCGGTTTTCCCCCTTGGGATTGACGTACAGATACACACCGCCGTTTTGCCCATAAGTCACGTTGATCACATCGGGCCAGCCGTCGCCGGTAAAGTCCGCCGCATACTCCACCCAGTAATCGTTGAATGTGGTGGAAGGGCTGGTCGTCTCGGCGAGCGCAATCTCTCTTCTCTTGGTGTAGTCAGGTCCGTAGTAGATATAGGGGCCGGAAACGATATCCAGATAGCCGTCGCGATTAAAATCGGCCGCGGCGGCGGTCATGGAATAGTAGAAATCGCTGATCTGCTGTCTGCGGAAATCGTCCGACGTCTTATCCGGAATGCGAACCCTCAGCCCCAGATCCTTATAGGCCAAGTTCCTGAAGCGCACTTCGCCGCTCCCTCCGACATAGAGCGCGAAAGGCCCGTACCCCTCGTCTGTCACACCACCGGCCTCGCGGCCATTGTTGAGCACAGCGCGGACGATGTTGGCGTCGAACATGAACTCGATCTCGTTCCACTCATTGGGGCGAAGGCTTGTGTCGGGAGACGTAAAAGGCAGCTTCACATCGTAGTGGGGAAAGTTAAAGTGGGGCGGCCGGGCATTGGGATTGGGCGGCGGAGCCACACGCATCAGCCCGCCGCCGCGGCGCAGCTTGTCGCGCGTGAGGATATTCCCCTGCGCATCCAGGGTCACGCTGTAGGAGGGGGTATCCGGCTCGGTGAGCGCCACGTAGATTCCCTTCCAGCCGTCGGCGGTCTTTTCCGCACGGAACAGCGCTCCGGTTTCGCAACCGCCGGTGCAGCGGAATTCGGCATAGAGTCCCACATCCTGATAACCGTGATCCACCATCAGCCAGCCCCCGCGCCCGGATTGAGGCGTGCCGACCAACTCGCTGTTCTCGGCGCGCCAACTCGCCTGGCCCAAGGTGTGCCAACCGGAAAGGCTTGAACCGCTGAAGGTGACATCGGGGTGAAAAGAGGGCCCGGCAGCGAACATCGGCGCGGCGCCAAGCAGAGCGAAGGCTGCGGAGAGCATAATGCGCTTATCAAACATAGGCTATTCCTATTCGCATCGCATTCAGGCTTGGCCTGAAGCAAAGTTGATGGTTGTTGGTGGTGGACGGGGAAGTCCAGCGGCTATGGAGTCTTGTGTCTGGCGCGTTTCGAAGTTTCTGCGGCCCTCGGGAATTCTTGCCCGCCTCACACAGGACCTCCGAGCGGCGCACAAGGCTACCGTTGCATTGTACGCCCAAGTCTGTGCTTCATGCGCAACAACTGCAATGGAGTAAAAGCCCTTCGCAGTCCGCTTCCCGGGGTTTGCCAATGGGCGCTTCCAGTCAACGCCCCTATGGACTGCGTCCGCGAATCCTGCACCCCCGCCCCTCCCACGCGAATCTAGATAAGGGTACGCATCGCATGAAAATGGTTGGGGCGCAGCGCGAACCAGGTCGCCCCCGGGCTCCGAAAAGCCCCACTTCCCCATTCCCGGTGGAAAAACCGGCGCGAAACGCTTGAGGAGTAGTTTTTGTCCGCGATCGACACGACTATGCCCGCCGGCGCCGAAAGGCCACCGGTAACCGTGGTGAACCCCGCAGCGGAGGAGCGCGCGGTCTGGAAGCCGAGGGTCAACCCATGGCTCATCGCCATGACCGTGGCGCTGGCTGCGTTCATGGAGGTGCTCGACACCACCATCGCCAACGTGGCCCTGCCCCACATTGCCGGCAGCCTGGGCGCCAGCGAGGACCAGAGCACCTGGGTGCTCACCAGCTACCTGGTCTCGAACGCTATCGTCCTGCCTTTGGGCGGATGGGCCTCGAACCTCATGGGCCGCCGTAATTTCTTTGTCTTCTGCATTCTGATTTTCACCACCGCCAGCTTCCTCTGCGGCATCGCGCCCTCCCTGCCTCTGCTGCTGATCTTCCGCGTCATCCAGGGGGCCGGCGGCGGCGGATTGCAGCCCATGGCGCAGGCCATTATGGCCGACTCTTTTGAACCCCAGCAGCGCGGTCAAGCCTTTGCGCTTTACGGCTTGGTCGCCGTGCTGGCGCCCTCCATCGGCCCCACCCTTGGCGGCTGGATCACGGACAATTTCTCCTGGCGCTGGATCTTCTTCATAAACATCCCCGTCGGTATTCTGGCTTTCATCCTCGTCACCCGCATGGTCGAAGATCCGCCGTGGATCAAACCCGACCGTTCGCGCCTGCGCAACATGGATTACCTGGGCCTGTCCTTCCTCGCGCTGGCCATGGGCGCCATGCAGATCATGCTCGATAAAGGCGAGGAGAACGACTGGTTCGCCTCGGACTTCATCCGCCTCTTCGCGTTCCTGTTTATCGCCGGCCTGCTGGGACTGGTGATCTGGGAATGGCGGCAGAAGAATCCGCTTATCAACCTGAAGTTATTTCGCTTCAAGAACTTCGCCATCTGCTGCTTTCTCATGATGCTGGTGGGCGGGGTACTCAACGCGAACACCGTCCTGCAGCCGCAGTTCACCCAGGAACTGCTGGGCTACAACGCCACCACCGCCGGCCTGGCGCTCACCGCCGGCGGCATCGCGCTGGTGGTCGTGATGCCCCTGGCTGGATGGGCCACAAGCAAATTCTCCGCCCGCAACTTGACCGTCGGCGGCTTCATCCTGTTTGTGATTAGCTTCCGCTACGCCGCTCAGGTCACCAACCTGCAGATGAGCTTCGCTGAGGCCTCATGGCTGCGCGTGGTGCAGATGCTGCCCATTCCCTTCTGCTTTATTTCCATCACCAACGCCGCCTACGTGGGCATGCCCAAGGAGGAAAGCAACCAGGTGGCCGGCCTCATCAACTTTGTGCGCAACATTGGAGGCAGCATTCTCATCGCCGTCACTAACGCGCAGGTGACCACGCGCGCCATGTGGCACGAGCAGCACTTGCAACAGGCCATGCAGCCCGGCTCCATCGCTTTCGAACAGCAACGGCAGGCGCTGTCGGGGTTCCTCGGCGGCAGCTTTGGTGCCGCCAACGCCGGCGGCATGGCGCTAGCCTCGATCTACCGGCAGCTCATCCAGCAGGCCCAGACTCAGGGCTATCAGGACGTCTACATGGAGCTCGCCTGGATGTCGGTGGTGCTCATCGCGCTGGCTTTCCTGCTCAGCAAGAACCGCCCCGGCGCTGGATCGGGCCCGGGAGCGATGCACTGATAATCCGGCGCCAACAACCGGCAGCCTGCGGTTCAAATCAGCGTTGGTAACACGCCCTCAGCGTCTTTGTTCATCGATCGCTCGTCGGCGCTGTGCCGGGTGACGTAAATTCGATTGTGTAAAGAGCGAGAGGGTGTAAGTTGGCTTTGGCCTGACCAGCTGAAGCCGAACTCCTGAAAGGAGCCTTACACCCCATGGCGAAGATTAACTCGATTGACGAGCATTTCC
>JASHTU010000513.1 GCA_030040395.1 Acidobacteriaceae bacterium | reverse complement strand
GTAACTGAAAAGTACACAGTTAGGCCGGAGCTGTTGGTCCGTCGGCCTTACAGCCAGATCGCCATGTGCCCCGGGCACGTCTTCTCCGCGTGGACGCTCAGCGCCTCCGCAAGCTCCAGCCCGTAGCGCGCAAAGTAATACGCCGCCCCATGTAGCCGCTCCTGCATCACTCCTCCCGGATAGAGCGCCTGCGAGATGGCTTCGGCATGACGCGCCAGCGAGGCCTCGCGTTGCATCTGGAAATTGCCGGCCAGTGTCCGCAGCCGGTGCATCTGGTACTGCATTTTGCTGGCTGCCGTCTCCGCCGACCGGCCCAGGCCCTCATCCTGCGCCCGCATCCAGTCCACCAGCATGGCTAGCTCGCCATCGAGCGCGGCGCCGGCGCTGGCCAGCCGCTTCCTGGTTTCGGGCGGCATCGCGCGCGAGGCCAGCAACTGCGCAAGCGACGAGGAGTCTTCGGCCAGAACCCGGTCCAGGGTGAGTTCGTGGCGGCGCATCAGCTCAGCCGTCGTGGGCTCGATGAGAGTGGCGGAAAAACGCGGTGCGGCCGGAGTTTGGCGGCCCAGAATGCGCTCGTACAGAACCGCCGATTGCGCAAAGTAGGCGAGCTCCGCCGGTCCGCCGATAATCAGGGAGGTCGAAAGCAGAAAATCTTGAAAAACCGGCCGCAGCAGCGCCGCCGGCGAGATCCGTTCCGGCTCCGCGTCCAGAATGCCTAGTAAATCGCCGGTCGAGAAACTCTGCTTGCCCGCCTGCCACAATCCGCCCGGCTCGGCCGCGCCCGCCGCCTTCCGTTTCAACGCTTGCCGCGCTCCCGTCTTGTCGTCGATGAGAAACAACAGGCTCGACTGCGGCAACACAGCCACCTGCGTGTGATAGCCTGCCGCTTCCAGAGCCTGGTTGCGCTCCAGCAGCGCCGCGTGCAACTCATCGGCGCCCTCGATGGCTGCGCGCAGCACCGGCGCGCCTATGCGGTGAAACTCCCGCCTGCTCCCCTCCAGACTCGTATCCAGCACCAGTAGCCCATGCCCGCCGAAAATTGCCGTGTAGAACTCCGCGAACGCCTGCGCAAAAGTCTTGCCGGGCTGGTAGGCGCGGGCCAACGCCTCGGTGGCCTCGGATGGCTCCAAGAGCTCACGCGCGCGGTCCACGAGCGGCAGGATGGAGTCGTCGAGCAGCACCCGGCCCACCGGCAACGGCATTTCGGGCGCGCCCGGATACGTGAGCTTGGCCAGCTCCCGTCCGGCCGGAAAAACCACATGGTCGATCTCGGCGAAATCGTGGTCGTTGCTGGCCAGCCAGAAAACGGCCGCATGCGCATGACCGAGAGCGCTTGCCTGGCGTGCGCGCGCCACGGCGGTGGCCATCTTGAAGGGTGTGAAGAGCGGCCCGCCAAAGAGGGCCACCTGTTGGCCGGTGACGACCGTTCCCGCGCCTTGCGCCAGGGCCTCGAGCGCGGGCGCGGCTTGAGGCGATGGATTCTGTTCGCGCAGCAGCTGCACCAATTCGGGCCAATGCGCTGGCGCTGCAAGACGGCGCTGCCACGCGCCGTCGCGCGGAAGCGGGGCGTGGAAGGCCCCCACTCCGTCGTTTCCACCGCAGTAGTCCAGGTAGAGCCGGCTCATCCCCGGCAACAGGGTCACGGGATAACAATCGGCGCTCAGCGTCTCGTTCACTTGCGGCTCGTTACCCCCACGAGGAAAATCCAGTGACTGATTCTGAATGGGAGTGCGGCTCCTCTTACGGATGCCGCCGCCCAGGAAATCGATGCACAACTGCTAACCGATTGTAGCCGTTCGGGAACGCAGGAGTCATCGAAGAGCCGGCTGGGGTGCGTATACTCGTTTTTGAATCGCGCTCGCTTGCGCCCGGAGAGATGAATGCCCAAAAAAGAAAGCTGCAAAGAAGCCAAGACAACTTCGAAAAGCGCAAAGGTTCCCGAAGACGGCCGAACCGAGCTGAAAGGCAAAAAGGCCAAGCTGAGCAAAGCGAAGAAGGGCGCACTGGGAGCGAAGCCCATCGCCGCGGAAAAAGAACAATTGCTCAGCTCCCAAGTGGTTTTCGAGGGGCCGCTCTTTCGGGTGCTACGGGATAAGCTCATCGAGCCAACCGGGCTGGAGAGCGACCGCGACGTGGTGCGCCACAACGGCAGCGTTGTCATTTTGGCTCTCGACGCTTCCAAGAGCAAAAAGAACCCCTGGCTGGTGATCGAACGCCAGTATCGCCACGCCGCCAACCAGTTCCTGTGGGAGTTGCCGGCCGGCAAACTGGATGCCGGCGAAGACCCACTCGCCGGCGCGCAACGCGAACTAGCCGAGGAAACCGGCTACAGCGCCAAAAAATGGCGGCAACTGGTCGAGTACTACCCCAGCCCTGGTTTTCTGGGTGAGTCGATGCGGATATTCGTGGCCGAGAGCCTGGTAGCAGGCGCCGCGAGGCCGGAAGAAGACGAACGCATCGAGTTCCGCCTGGTGCGGCTCTCTGACGCTTTGAAGATGATCGAGAAGGGAGCCATCCTCGACGGCAAGACCTTGACTGGTCTCCTTTTGTACGCGCGCCTGCAGTCGCGCAATGAGAAGAAATAGCCGCAATCGCGCAGCAACCATGTGACGGCCGCGCGCCGAGGTGAGGGGTTTTTCGCGCCACAGGTTCCACTTTATGAAATACTGGGGCGGTTTTCCAAAAAACCTTTCTCGAATTTTTCACGTCTTAGAAATTATCGGTGTGGTGTTCCTCGACATTCGCGTATTACCCCAAAAAAGGAAGGCAGGAGCCTGTGGCTCAGTACAAAGGTAAGGTTAAGTGGTTCAACAACGCCAAGGGCTACGGATTCATCGGACGTGAAGACGGGCCGGATGTATTCGTCCATTACTCGGCAATTCAGTTGGACGGATATAAAACGCTCAAGGAAGGCGATGAGGTCGAGTTCGACATCGTTGAGGGCCAGAAGGGTCCCCAAGCAGATGCCGTAATTCGCTTTCGGGACAGCGCCCACAGCGCAGCCTAGCGTCTAGGGCCGGGCGTTTCCAGCACGAGCCGCCGCCCGGCGGTTAAGTCGAAGTGCGCCCGTAATATTTTCCACCGTCACAATCGCGCTCCGCGCCCCTCATTCGCTGCGTTCCGACTACGGCTTGAAGTGTGGGAATGGAGGGTGTATCCGTGTATCAAATTACAACGTATGGTAAAACGTATGCGCCAAATCTTCCCCTTGGCGCTGGCTGTTCCGGTGACCGATACTGCTGGGGGAGCCCTCGCAGATGGACAATCGAACGATGGCGCGTCTGCTCGAAGAGACCGCCGATCTGCTTGAGATCGATGGTGGGGACAGCTTTCGCGTGCGTGGATACCGCCGCGCCGCCGAGGCTGCGGAGCAGACAACTGTTGATTTGACCGTTGCCGCAGCGGAGGTCACGCGTCTGTTAGAAATTCCGGGCATCGGCAAAAGCATGGCCGCCAACCTGCAAGCCATTGTGCAAACCGGGACGCTGCCGCTGCGCGAAGAGCTGCTGGCGCGTTATGGGGCAGGGTTGTTGGAACTGCTCAAATTGCCCGGCATGGGCCCGAAGACGATTGCGCTGTTCTGGGATGCCGCGAAGATCGCAAACATCGATCAGCTCGCTGAGGCCCTCGAAGCAGGCCGCCTCGCGGGTCTGCCGCGGATGGGGCCCAAGCAGCTCGACAAGCTGCGCAAGGCCGTCGAGGACTACCGGCGTTCGGCGGGTCGCTTCCGCATCGACGCCGCGGAGGAGGAGGCGCACCGGATCGCGGACTATCTGCTTGCTTTTCCTGCGGCCGCGGGCGCGCGCATAGACACTGTGACCCCGGCGGGCTCGTTGCGCCGCGGGCGCGAAACGGTGGGCGATCTCGATCTGCTCGTCACCGGTCCGGCTTGCGCAGCAGCAAACACTGCTGCGGCAGTAGAATATGTGGCCGCTTATCCCGGCATCCACGACATCATCGCCAAGGGCGAGAACAAGGTGAGCTTCCACGTGGAAGGGGGCTTGCAGGTGGATGTGCGCCTACTGCCAACGGCTTCGTACGGGGCGGCGCTGCAGTACTTCACCGGTTCCAAGGCGCACAACGTGGCTCTGCGGCAGCGCGCCCTCAGGATGGGCTACACGCTGAACGAATGGGCGCTGGCGCAGCTCGAGGATGGCTCCACTGTGGCTTCCGCAACCGAGGAAGAGATTTACGCCGCGCTGGGTATGGAGTGGATGCCGCCGGAGTTGCGCGAGAACCTAGGCGAGATTGAGCGCTCCGCGCGCGGCGAACTCCCTCAGCTCATTTGCCCGGGGGACATCCGTGGCGATGTACACATGCACACTACGGCCAGCGACGGGCGCAACTCGATTCGGGAGATGGCGGACGGGGCCTTGGCCTGCGGCTATCGTTACATCGCCATCACAGATCACTCGAAGGCGCTAGCCATGACCGGGGGACTGGATGAAAAACGCGCCCTTGAGCAGATCAAGCGGGTGCGTGAAGTGGATCGCGAAATGGAGGGCCGCATCCGGGTGTTTACGGGAATCGAGGTGGACATTCTGGGCGATGGGGCGCTGGACCTGGACAATGAGGTGTTGGCGCAGATGGATGTGGTGATCGCCAGCGTGCATTCGCGCTTCGAGCAGAGCCGCGAGGAGATGACCGCGCGGGTCTTGCGCGCCATCGAAAACCCCTATGTGCGCATTCTCGGCCACCCTACGGGGCGCCTGCTGCTACGCCGCGAGCCTTTTGCGATCGATCTAGGCGCGGTTCTTCGCCGTGCCGCCGAGTTGGGCTTGGCCGTGGAGCACAACGCCGCGCCGGAGCGACTGGATCTGTGCGACCGCGACCTGCGCCTGGCCAAGGAACTGGGTTGCCGCGTAGCGATGTCGTCGGATTCGCATGACGCGCGCAACTTGGGAAAAATGGGCTACGGCATGCGGCAGTTGCGCCGGGCCTGGCTGGCGCCGGAGGATGTGGTGAGTACGCTTGGGCCGGATGAATTTCTGGCTGCGCTTAGAGCGCGGCCGTAGGGCCCGAATTTCGGTCCCGTAGCCGACGGCGCGCGAATGGAGCTAAGATAAGACCGCTATGAGCCTTCTCCATCAAGATGAGACCGACGAGCTGGACGACGCGGCGCGGGGCGAGTCATTCACAAAAGGCACGAGCCACGTGGCGGTGGCCTTTGTGGCCGCCGCGGTTGTGGTCAGCATCATCATCGCCATCTATGTGATTTCGGGCCAGAAGCCGCCAGTGGCGACGGGGCAGGTCGTCTCCATGTGGGTGCATCCACAACACGTGGTGACGCCGGGGTTCGACGCTGCGGGCGCGCGCATGACGCAGCAGAGTTTCGACCAGGTGATGGTGTTCGCGGATGTGCGTCTGCACAACCGGAGCGATGGGCCGCTATTTCTCTACGATATCCTCACCAATGCCACGCTGCCCGACGGCATCCACTCCAGTTACGCCGCCAACACCATCGACTACAACCGTCTGTTTTTAGCTTATCCGGACATCAAAGTCCCGCACGGCAAGCCGCTCTCGCCGCTGGATACGACGATCAATCCAGGCCAGACCGTGGAAGGCACGTTTGTTTCCGCCTTCCGGATGACGAAGGCGGAGTGGGACGCACGCAAGAGCCTGAACTTCACCTTCGCCTTCAGGTATCAGCCCAGCCTGGTGATTACGCCCCGCGTGGCCATCATTGACCAATAGGCGCTGGGGCGTTCTTGGGCGTGGAGAGATATCCGGAAATCTCGTTCTTGGAACTGACCGTGTTAACCACGATCTCATAGAGCGCCGGACTCTTGCCGCTATAGAATTGGAGCGGCTCGTTGACGTTGCGGTCTTTCTTCTCGTAGGTTTTGTCGTCGGCGAAGATGTCGAGGGTGAAGCGGCTACGCTTCATATCGGCCTTGCGTAACTCGAGGCTGACGGTGCCGACCGGCTTTTTCCTGCCTTTTTGGAGCGTGAACTCATAGAAGGTGCGGTCGCCCTTGTGCTCGAGCAGGACCAACTCGTCGTGATTGCGGGCAATGACGCTGTTGGTGTCGGTTAGGTCTCCCCGCATCGACTTCAACTGGCTCACGGCGCTGGCGAGGTCGTTTTGGGTTTTGGCCACATCGGTCTTCACGCCGCCCACATCGGTCTTGACGTTGGTGAGGTCGCTCGATACGGCGCTCACCTGCTGCGCGGTCTGGAGCTGCGCGGTCTGGAGCTGTTTGGTGTTGGCTTCCTCGGCCTGCTCGCGGCGGACCAGATCCTGAGCGCGCTGATCAAGTTGCTTTTGGGTGAGGCCCAAGGACCGACCCAGCTCGTCAGTGGCGACGCGCAGGCGGGCGTCGGTTTCGCGCAGCTCCGCGGCCAACTTCACATTATCCTGCTTGGCGTCAGTCAATTCCGCCTGCTGGGTGGAAAGGCGGCTGCCGAGCGTGGAACACCAGATGAGGCCGCCGATGGCGGCCAGCAGCGATACAGCAATGACTGCCAGCAGCGCCCCGGAATAGGTTCGAGGAGCATCGTCAAGTTCACTCATTCTTTCCCTTTCGTCTCCGCCGCGGCTGGTTCTCAAAACCGTGTGAGGAGTGATGGCGCCGCTCTATCGAGTTTAGACGCCGGATGGGGGAATTCCCTTACGTCGGCGAGAATTCTCCCTGATTCCACAAAGGCCGAGCTCGCAATCTAGAGCCAGGAAGAATGCCTCTCGATCTTTCGCGGAAGTTACAGGATATCAATTTAGAGGATTCTCCATAAGGGAGTCTTTGGAAATTGTGCACGGAGATGGTGAAAAAGCCGAGTTTTGTGGTGCTCCAGGTCTCGGAATCGAGCCCTAGTGCACCAAGTCTCGTGGTCGAATTGGCTTTTCAGGACCCTGGCCACCCCTCGATTGCGGGGGTGCGGGAGGGGGGCGTAGTATTCCGTGAAAAGGCTTTCAGGAGGGTTATTGCTATGCGTTTCCGCGGGGGTTTGCCGCTTGCTGTGTTAACTTTGACTGCACTCGCCGCCTTTTCCCAAGAACCGGCGCCACCGCAGGCGGTAGCGCTTACGCCGCCGATGGGGTGGAACAGTTGGAACTACTTTCACGGCAACGTGACGGAACAGGACGTGCACGGCGCCGCCGATGCGCTGGTTTCCACGGGCATGAAGGACGTGGGGTATGTGTATGTGAACATCGATGACACGTGGGAGGGGGAGCGCGACGCGAACGGCGTGCTCCACACCAACTCGAAATTCCCGGACATGAAGGCGCTGGCCGATTATGTTCACTCGAAGGGACTGAAGCTGGGGATTTACTCGTCGCCGGGGCCGAAGACGTGCGCGGGGTATGCGGCTTCGCTGGGGCACGAGCAGCAGGACGCGGAGCTGTACGCATCGTGGGGCGTGGATTATTTGAAATACGACCTGTGCAGCTTTCGCGGCGCGGTGATGGATGCGCAGGCACCCAACGATAAGGCGGAGCAGATGCGGGCGATGGAGGCCGCCTACACGAAGATGGACAAGGCGCTGGAGGCGACGGGGCGGCCGATTGTGTATTCGCTGTGCCAGTACGGATGGGACGCGGTTTGGGAGTGGGGGCCGGGGGTGGGCGCGAACCTGTGGCGGACGACGGGAGACATACAGCCGAACTGGGACCGGGTTTACGCGATCTTGGAGGAGCAGGCGGGGCTGGCGAAATACGCGGGGCCGGGACACTGGAACGATCCGGACATGCTGGAGGTGGGCAACGGCAAATTGACGCTGGCGGAAAACAGGAGCCACTTTTCCATGTGGGCGATGCTGGCCGCGCCGTTGCTGGCGGGCAATGATTTGCCGCACATGAAGCCGGAGATTCTGGGTATTTTGACCAACCGGGACGTGATTGCGATTGACCAGGACCGGTTGGGCCGGGAGGGGACGCGCGCCTACGCGGATGGCGAGGTGGAAGTATGGACGCGGCAGTTGGCGGGCGGAGCGATGGCGATCGCGGTGCTGAATGCGGGCAGCGACCGTTACTCGAGCCATCCTTTCCATTTGAGCCTGGAGCGGTTGGGAATGCATGGGGCGCAGCAGGCGAAGAATCTGTGGACGGGCAAGGAAGTGACGCTGACCGACGATATGCCGTTGGAGATTGCAAGTCACGATATTTTGCTGGTGCGGATTGCAACGCCGAAGTAGCGTGAGAATTTCAGAACAAATCGGCTCCAGGGGCTAAGTCCCGGTCAACTTTGGGATTCTTGACGCACGGGCTTAAAGCCCGTTCCCTTCGCTGGCTGAAGCGAGCGCCCTTCAATGCGAATTCAAATTGACCTCCTACTAATAAGGTAGACTGTGCTTTCGCCAACACGGGCAGGAAGAGAGGGACTGGCGCCGCACCGGCCCCTTTGTGGGCGGTTCTTTGCTTATTGACCGGCCGAGTTGACCGTCAAGGCGATTGTTGCCGTGTGGGAGAGCGCGCCGTATAGCGAGCCGCCGTTAACGGTTGCGGTGACGGTAACGGTTGAGGTTCCAGCCGTGGTTCCGGGGCTAGAGATGTTGTACTTGCCGCCACTGCCGCATCCGTTCAAGGTTAAAGCGGCCGCGCAGATCGCCAGGCCGAGCAGGGTGATGAAGAGCCGGCGGCGTCGGAAGGCTAAGGGCAGGCCGAGGGCGAGCAGGCCGGCGAGGGAGAGCGGCGGGACGTGTCCCCAGGGTGAACGCGGTGCGCCAAGCGAAGCCTGAACAAGCGTAGGGCCGGTGGTGGAGATGATAACCGTGGCCGTGCCGGAGGTAGAACCGTTGGCGTTATCGGTGGGTGCGATGACGGCGGTGGAGAAACTGCAGGCCGCGCCGGTGGGCAGGCCGGAGCAGGAGAGGGTGACGCCTGAGTCGAAGGCCGCGCCGGAGACAAACGTAGTGAAGTCTGCTGAACCGGCATAGGTGAGGGTGATGGCCGAGGAGGATTGGCCGGCGACGACGGTGGCGCTGGAGGGCGAGGCGGAGAGGGTGAAATCGCCGATGATGGCTTGGATGGATTGCGAGGCCGAGGGCGCGAAATTCGTGTCGCCCGGGTAACTGGCGATGATGAAGTGGCGGCCGGCGGCAAGGGTGTTGATAGTGAGCGTGGCGGTTCCGTTGGTGGCGACCGCGGCTGTGCCGATGGTGGCGCCGGCGCCGTCGTTGGCGGAAACGTCAGTAAAGGTGACGGACCCGGTAGGAGTAGCTCCCGCGGAATCCCCGGCCACCGTGGCGACGATGTTGAGGTTTTGCTGCGCGAGGGCGAAGGCTCCGCCGACGAGCGACGGGCTACGGATGGTTGTCGTTGTCGAGGCTTTGGCGGCGGCCCCGCCGACGTTGACGTCGACGGCGCCGGAGGAGTTGGGACTGTCGTTGGCGTCGCCGTCGTATTCAGCCTGCAGAACATGGACGCCAGCGGTGGCGAACTGGTAGGGCAGCGTGACGTCGAAAGCGCCTGAGGCGTCGGGTAAGGCGGGGAGGGTCGCGGTTCCGAGCCTAGTGAAAGGGCTGGCGCTGAAATCGTAAAAGTCCACCTTGCCCGTGACGGGGACGGCGACGTAGCTGTTGTTGTTTTGACCCCACAGGTTGATGACGCTGGCGTGGAGATTGACGGTGGAATTGACGGAGGGGGTGGTGTGGTCGGGAACAAGGGAGACCAGGACGGAGCCGGGAATGACGGTGACGGCGATGGGCGCGGAGGCGCTGGCAAGGAAGCTGGCGGAGGCGGGCGGAGAAGCGGCCTCAATGCTGTGGGTTCCGGCGGTGAGAGTGTGGGCGCCGCTTAGGGTAAGGTTGGCGGTCGACCCGTAGTTGAGGTAGGCGAAACTTTCTCCGGCGCGGGCGATGGTGGCGGTTCCGAGCGTGACGCCGTTTTCAGAGAAGGAGTACGAGCCGGGGACGGCGTAGCTTGTGCCGCTGTTACTGCCGGTGGCTTCAGCGGACAACACGACCGGCGTGCCGTAGGGGACTGAAGTTAAGGCGTTGCTATAGCCGGCGGTGGTGGTCTGTTCAGGGTTGACGGTGAGCGCGATGGCGCTGGAGGCGGCGGGAGCGAAGTTGGAGTCGCCCTCGTAACGGGCGGTGAGGTTGTAGGCGCCACCAGGTAATTCGACGCCGGTGGTAGGGCCGAAGGTGAAAGATTGGGCTCCGTTTTGCAGGGTGAGAAGCGCGACTCCCTGGGTTCCGGCCATAAGGACGACGTCGCCGGTGGGTGTAACGGAACTGGTGGAGGCGACGGTGACGGAGGCGGTGAGGGGATCGCCGTGGGTGATGGCGGCGGTGTTGGTGGTGAGGGCGACGGTGACAACGCCGCTGCCGGTAGGCGGCATCCAGTTGGTGGCGAGCTTGTTGACGTCGACCGAGCCGAGGCCGGTGGCGAGATCGAAACCGGGTCCGGCGGCGTAGCCGACTAATTCGCCGTTGGGGTCGGGAACCTTGGTGTCGCCGACGGTGATGTCGTGGAAGGGCGAGTTGGCGGAGGCGGCGAGCTGGTAGTAGGTGGGATTGGGATTGCCGGCGCCGCCAAGGAGGTCGTTTTTCTGGTCGATGAGGGCCTGAATGGCGGCCCAATTGGGCGATGCCAGCGAGGTGCCGATCACGCCGCCGCCGATGCCGTTGGCGCAGTTGTAGCCAATGTCGGCTTCGCAGGTCAGATAGGCGAGGTTGTCGCCGGCGAGCAGGGAGACGTCCGGGGTGTCGCGCTGGCCATCCTGGGGCACGCCGGGTCCGGTTTGCCAACTTGGCTTAGTGAAGTCGATGGAGACGCCGCCATTGCCCGCCAGAGGACGGCCGTCATAGGGGTTTTCGTAGTCGTTCCAGGCGCTTTCGGGGATGTAGCCGGAGGCAGTGTAGTTGGCCATGGGAGGGAAGTAGAGGTAGGGATCGGGCATGATGAATTCCGTGCCGCCCGTGGAGACGTTCCACGGCGAATCGCCGATGGCGTTGACGCCGTAACCGGCGCTGAAGTCCCAGCAGTCATCGCCGCCATTATCGCCGCTGGAGACGAAGTGGCTGATGCCTTCCGCGGCACCCTGTTCATAGGCGTCGGCAAAGAGTTGGGTGATTCCGGGCGAATAGGCGTCGTTGAGGGTTTCACAGCCGCCGTAGCTCATGGAGGTGATGGGGGACACGTCGTAGTCAACGGCGTAGACCGTGGAGAGATCGATGCCCTGAACGAACTCGGTGGAGGCGGAGACGATGAAGTTGAGGGTGGCGTCGGGGGCCATGGCGCCGGCGTATTCGACGTCTGCGATGGCTTCAAACTCCTCGCCGTCGCCGGCGAGCAGACCGGGATCGGGCCCATTGACGATGACGTTGACGTTGGCGGGGGGAAGGCCGGTAACGTTGCGGAAGTCGGTGAGGTCCTGGAGATTGATGTTGCTCTCTTCAATGAGGGCGATGGATTCGCCCTGGCCCTTGATGCCGGCGGACTGCAGGGGCGCGGCGTCGTAAATGGCGTCCAGGTCGGCGGGGCTGGTGAAGATTTCCTGCCCAATGAGGATCTGCGGCTTGGCGGCGGGATAGGACTGGGGCAGGAGCAACTTGAAGTTGTTCAAGCTGGCGAGGGTCGAGACATCGGGCGCGAGGGCGGAGGGAATGGTGGCCGGCTTGGCGTTGGCGATGTAGGTCTTGCCGTTCACCGAGTAGCGATGCATCTCGGTTTGGAAGGCAGCTTCGACCTGCGCGCTGGCTCCGGTGAAGAAGAGGAACTGGCGGCCGTTGGAGGGCTTTTCGACGGAAAACCCCTGGGACTGGAGCCAGCCGACGATTTTGGCCATGTCCGCATCGCTGGGGCCGAAGCGCCGGCCGAATTCGGTGGGGGTGAGCCAACGATGGTACTGGGGCGAGGCAGGGTCCTGTTGGTCTTTGAGGAGTTGGGTCAAGTCAGCCTGCTGGGCGGCGCTGCGCTGGAGCAGCAGCACCATGCGATGGAAGACCTGGTTTGCGCTGACGCGGCCAATGTCGTTGCGGCTGACGGCGAGGGGGTGGACGCCGGTTATGAGGGTGCGCTGTGAGGCGACGATGGGCGACAGGAGACGATCGGCGGGCTGGGTTTGGGACCAGGCCAGGGCGCTGAAACAGAGGGCAAGAATCGGCGCGGAGGAGACGGCGAGACTGCGCGGGTGCATGGGCTTCTCCAGGGAGGCGAGAGGTTGGGAGGGTCCTATGGCGAGGTTGCGCGTGAAAATGGAACCGCCCTTGAGTTGGCAGGTGACGCGATTCTCAAAACCTACCGATTCGCCCATGGGCTGTCAAGACCAGAAATGGGGGTGATGGGTCAATTGGAGCGCAATCCACTGGAGCGCAATCCACGTTTCGGGCTAAAGCCTTGGCGATTTTCGGGCTGGGCGTAGAGGCTGAAGCCCTGCACTGTTCACGGGTGAAGCTCATAGATTCTTGCGCTTCAAATCATGAACAGGAGCTGACCGGTGCGCCTGGGGTCGATGCGGGAATTGAGAAGCGCGCCGGAGATGCGGTCGAGCGAAAGCTGGATGGCGGCGTGGTTCGCGGAGCGCGGGCGATTGGCTTGGCAGTCCATCAGAGCTGGCCATTTACTTTTCAGTTACCCCTCCCCCCTACCCCCTCCTTCTGGAGGGGTTAAGTGCTTTGTTTGCAATCAGTTATACTAATGAGTACTGGGTCTAAATTATTGATAATAAAGGAGTTAGATCATAAAATCCTCAATCATAAGGACTTACGGCCCATTTTGGGGCGTTTTGCCCTGCTTTCGGTGCAGACCCCAGGCAGAGGGTGGCTGCGAATGGCCGCGAAGCAGGGGGCAAAAAGCAGGCGGCCCGGGGATGGTGGCAATGCCGTGCCACCATCCCCGGGCCGCCCCGTTTCCGAAACGGAATCACTTAGTTTTGATCCCTAAAACCATTCTAGCGATTTGGTGGAAATAACCGGCAAGGTTGGGAAGAAAAATATTCTGTTTGGAATTAGGAAGGATGGGGATGGGTGCGGGGTGTGGAGGAGTTGACAGCAGGGAACGGGAACAGGGGTCAGGGGTCAGGGGTCAGGGATCAGGGGGCAGGGATCAGGGGGCAGGGATCAGGGTCACGGGTCGGCCGCCGGCGATGCGGCCTTGGCGTTCAGGGCCGGGCGGGGGGCGAATGGAGTGGGCGGACGGGAATGCTTATTAACGAGCAAACGCCCTGGGAGCGGCAAAGTGTGATTGTAGCGGCTGCAGAAAAAGTTCTTGACAAGAGGTGTCTCTATAAAATAGAGTACTTTTGTACAAGAAGCTCTCTAGAACTGGGTGGGAGCTGGAGAGGAACAGGCCGCGATGACGGAGCATACGGAGCACACGGAGCAACTGGATTTGAACGAACGGCTGAGATTGATTGAGAGCATGATCACCGAGGGGCGGCGAGTGACAGGGAATTGGGGGTGGTC
>JASHTU010000512.1 GCA_030040395.1 Acidobacteriaceae bacterium | reverse complement strand
GCGGAACGCCGCGAAGCGCGCGGCCGGGGAAGCCAACCCCGCCGGCACGAAGTGGTGGAGGACATCGCCGTCACCCCGCGCATGTATCAACAACTGGCCGCGCGCATCGAGGGCAAGCCGGAGGAGCGCATCTTGAGCTACCTCATGTTGCGCTCGCTGATGCAAGCGCGCTACTCCGAAGTGAACGAGGGCCACTTTGCGCTGGCCGCGCCCACCTACACGCATTTCACCTCGCCCATTCGCCGCTACCCTGACCTGATCGTGCACCGCATTGCCAAGGCGCTGCTGCGGGCGGGAGTCAGCGGCGAAGGCGCAATCGGGGAGGGCCGTCTCAGCTCGCCGTGGTCGCATCCCCATGAAGCCGCCCAGCCTGCGACACTTGCGCCCCGTTTTCGCGCCTCCGAGGGACGGTCCAAGCTGGGAGTCCAGCTCTCCCGCAAGACCGCCAGACGCGAAATCGAGCCGCCCATCTCCGAGCCCGAGCTGGCGCAGATTGCCGAAGAAGCGAGCCAGGCCGAGCGCCGCGCGGCCGAAGCCGAACGGGAGCTGGTGGAGTGGAAAAAGGTGCGCTTCATGCAGGACCGCCTGGGTGACGAGTTTGCCGCCCTGGTGCTGAACCCCGCCAAATACGGCCTCTTCGTGGAACTGACCGACATGTTCGTGGAGGGACTCGTGCCCATCGATACGCTGCGTGGCGACCGCTACGTCTGGCGCGAGAATACGCACGAAATCGTCGGTGAGCGCTGGGGCCGGCGTTTCCGGGCCGGCGACCGGGTGCAGGTGATTCTCGACCGCATCCTCGCTCAGGAACGCAAACTGCAGTTCGCGCTGGTCGAAGAAGGCATTCCGCTCACCGGAAGCAAGCCCGCAGTCTCTGTGCCAAAGCCAAAGAAAAAGCCGGAAAGAAAAAGTCCGCATCGCCACCCGGCGCAGAAAAAACGGACCGGCAAAAGGCGAAAACCGCGGTAAAGAGAAGAATGGCGGATGCGGGCCGGGATCTCCCGGCTTTTTTGAAAAGCCTTCCAACGGCCGCGCCCGGGTGGGGACGGCCTTGAATCGCTATTCGGCGGCTTTGACTTCGAAGGGCGCGGTCAATTGCGAGCGGTCGCCGCTGATGGTGGTGGCCGTAATGGTCATCTTGTAGCGCCCGGGAGGCGCGGCCATCCGCCCCTTGTCGGTAAACGTATCGGTCGAGATGGTGAGCGTGTCGTCCTGGGAAAGCGTGTCAGAGAAGTTGACCACCGAAGTAGCCAGTTGGCAGCTTGCCGTCGCGGGCTCAGTGGAACAGGCCAAGTGAACATGGCCGGAGTAGCTTGGAGCGCGCAAGCTGATGATGCTTGCCACCGAGGAGCCGGCCTTGACTTCGATCGCCTGCCATTGAATGTTGGGCGCCGGAATGGTGGGGATCCTGTAGAGGCGGACATAATCGACCAGCATCTCGGACGGATTAGGCGTGGTCGCGTCGGGATTTCCGGGCCACACTCCGCCCACGGCGAGATTCATAATCAGGTAAAAGGCATGGTCGAAGACCCACTCTCCGCCTTCGGGCAGGCCGCTGGCGTCCTGCACAAAGAAGACATTGGCGGGGTCGTCCACATAGAACTGGATCATGCCCGGCGACCAGATAATGCCGTAGGTATGAAAGCTGCCGTCGTCCACGCGGGCGCCATCGGGCAGCTTGAAGTCGCGCCACAAACCGTTGCCGCCAAAGTAGCGCGGGCCGTGCAGCGTGGCGCGAATCATGGTGGGTCCCAAGCTGTTCGTGCGCGGGGTGAGGGCGATATTTTCGGCGATGGTGGCGGAGCCGGACGCCGGCCAGCCCAGCTTGTCGAAGTCGGCGCCCAGCATCCAGAACGAAGGCCACAGGCCCACGCCCACGGGCAACTTCATGCGCGCCTCAATGCGGCCATAGAGGAAGTCTTTCAAACCGCGCGTGGTGATGCGCGCCGAAGTCCAGACGCCTTCCGCGTTGCGTTCCGCGCGCAGCACCAGATGTCCGGCGCCATCCTGAAAGGCGTTGGGGCGGCGCGGGTCGCACTCGCGGGGGTTGGCGCCGCGCGGCGAGCAGTAGATTTCCATCTCGTGGTTTCCCCAGCCGTTCTGGTTGCCGGTGTCAAAGGTCCACTTGGATGGGTCAGGCAACTGCTGCGCTGCTCCGTTGAAATCGTCGCTCCACACCGGATCGCCCCACTTGAAAGAGTTGGGGACGGGCCGCAGATGCGGTTCGCTCCGACGGCCCAGGAAGAATCCCGCCAGGAAGATGGCGGGCACGGCGGCGAGGAGCAGTGCGAAGCCGAGAATGGACTTGCTGTGAGCGCGGAGCAAACCAAGCGCCGCGCGAGCTTGCTTGCGCCCGGCCCCAGCCTCGGCGCCGGGCGTCTCCACTTCCTGCGCGGCGCCGCTTGCCGGAGCCGTTTGGTCCGGACCAGCGGCATGGGCTTCAACGTCTGACTCCGCATGGCGCACAAACTGGGGCACGTAATGCCCCAGCGGCAACACGATCTGCAGAGGATGACCCTGGCCTTCTTTGTTGTAAAACTCCAGGAGCTTCTTGCGCAGCGCCCGCGCCGTCACGCGCACGATGGGGTCCACATGGGAGTCGAAGCTCGATTCCCTGCGCCCCAGGGCCTCGACCGCGATCGAGTGCTCGCGAATCTCGTCCGCCTGGCCCTCGAAATACTTGTTGCAGATAAAGGTGAGGAAGCGGACCAGGCTCGTGGAACGGCTGATTTCCGGGTCGCGCAGCACCCGCTCCAGCTCCGCGCGCTCCTCCTGGAAATCCGGTCCCATGGCAGGACCGGAAGGCGTTTCCGGAGGCGTGGAATCGGCGGGCTCTTCCGCGCTCATACTCGATGCGCCAGGTTGCATGCTCGCCTGCCGGCTCAACCGGCCCGCGCCGCTGAGCGTTTCGAGCCGCGTGGGCGCGCGTCACGGCGCACATTGCCGCTGTTGAGCCTGAAAAATCTGTGCTGGAATCATACCATCTGGCAGGTGTCGATTGAAGCCCCGGAATCCCGCGCCAAGGCGGGGACGGACTGGGGCTGGCGCCGGTCTTCCCGGCAGGGCGCGACGCCAAAGAACTTGCGGCGGCGCAAAACCCTTCCGGCTCAATGCTTGTCCGCTCGCTCTTCGCCCAGCCGGTAGACGCGGACGTAATCCACGAGCATGGTGGCGGGAAAAGGCGTGGCGGCGTCGGGGTCGCCGGGCCAGTAGCCGCCCACGGCCACATTGAGCACCAGGAAGAAGGGATGATCGAAGGCCCAAGGCTTGCCCGGGGGCAGGCTGCCGGCGGTCCGGGTTTCGTAGAGGACGCCATCCACATAGAAGCGGATGGTTTGCGGTTCCCACTCGATGGCAAAGACGTGGAAATCGTCGCTGAAGCGCGCGTGGTTGGGGAGCGTAAAGGCGCCGGTGAGCGGGCTGCCGCCCGAGTAGCCGGGGCCGTGGAGGCTGCCATGAATCGTGGAAGGCTCGGAGCCGATATTTTCGACGATGTCGACCTCGCCACAGGCCGGCCAGCCGATGGACCCGAAGTCGCTGCCCAGCATCCAGAAGGCCGGCCAGATGCCGCGGCCTTTGGGCAGCTTGATGCGCGCCTCGATGCGGCCGTATTTCAGCTCGAAACGGCCTTTGGACTCGATGCGCGCAGAGGTGTATTGGCGCGAAACACCGTCGCGTCCCCGGTAAGCCTCGCGCCGGGCGCTGATCGCCAGGTTGCCGTTTTCTTCATGGACGTTGGCGAGCCGGCCGGTGTAGTACTCGAGCTCCCGGTTGCCGAATCCGGAGCCGTCGTTCACGAGAGTCCAATTCTTCGGGTCGGGAGCGCCGCCGTTGGGACCGTTGAACTCGTCGCTCCACACCAGGGAGCCATAGGGAGACCCAAGGCCGGCGCGATGCGGCTTTTGGGGGCCGGCTCCTTGGGCGGCCACCGCCGGAAACAGCATGAGCAGGATCAAAAGGAGTCCGCGCCGCAGTCGAAACATTGCCCCATTTCCTTTACAAGCGAGAAGAAAATCAATTGGCGTAAATGCGCACGTAATCCACCAGCATTTCCGAAGGAAACGGCGTGCCGGAATCGGGGCTGCCGGGCCAACTGCCTCCGACCGCCAGGTTGAGAATGATGAAATTCGCCTGCCCGTTGTCGAACGGCCAAGCTGAGCCGCTGAGGCCGGCGATGCTCGCGGGTGTGTAGGTGGCGTAGGGCTGGGTGGGGTCGTCGACATAATACGCCACGCTGCCTTTGCTCCAGATCATGCCGTAGGTGTGCCAGCCGGCGGCCGTTTCCCCGGCGGGAAAGTCGTACTGCGTGCCCAGATTGCTCCCGGTGAAGCCGGTTCCGTGAATGGAGCCTTCATTCCAATCCGGCGCGCCGGCGGCGTTGACGCGCTCCAGCACGTCCATTTCACCGCAGGCGGGCCAATTCACGGTGGCGATGTTATTACCTAGCAGCCAAGCCGCAGGCCAGAATCCTTGCGCCTCCGGAACCTGCGCGCGGAATTCGATGCGGCCGTACTGGAAGCTGAATAGTCCCTCAGTCTTGAGCCGCGCCGAGGTGTAGACATCCGCCGAGGGCTGCTCGGCCACGATGTGCAAGTAGCCGTCCGTGCCCACATACACGTTCGGATTGGTTGAGCTGCACGGCGAGATCGAGGAGTTCCAACCGCAGTAGTCTTCCAGCTCCTCATTGCCCCAACCGCCGGCGCCGGTGTCATAGGTCCACACCGCGGGATCGGGCTGGGCGTTGGCCCCGGTGGAGTTATTGAACTCGTCGCTCCACACCAGCGCGCCCGAAGGAATATTGAGAGAGAAGGCCTTGCTGGTCACGCTGCTCGCCGTGTTGCCCGAGCCCGCGGCCATGGCGTTGACGGTCAGGTTCGAAGCCACCAGAAAGGGGGCCTCATAGATGGGTGAAGAAAGCGTGGGCGTCGAGCCATCCAGCGTGTAGTAGATGGATGCGCCGGAGGTTGTCGTGGCCAAACTCACCACCACCGCGCCGTTGAGCGCGGCGGCGGTGGAAATGGTGGGCGCGGCGGCCGGTGGGTTGGAGGCGGGGCCGGTAGATGCGCCGCCTCCGCTGCCGCAACCCGCGAGGAGAACGACTGCGGCAAGGAGCGCGCATCGGACTCGCGATCTGGCCGGCATAGAAACGAGCTGTCTTTCGATCTTCATGGGGTGGGCCTGGTTCCGCTCCGCACGGCGGAACTGGAGATTGGGCGCCCAGGTCCAGGAATCGGGGCCTGGGCGCCTTTCTGCGTTGGTCGCCGTTGGAAGGTCAGAACGTGAGCCGCGCGCCAAATTGGCCTACGCGCCCCCCGATGCCGCCGTAGTTGATGATCTGGCCGAAGGTTCCGTCAGCCATGTTGGTGTCGGGGCCTCCCAAAGCGTCGCGGTTGAATATGTTGAAGAATTCGAGGCGGAAGGTGAAGTTGTAACGACCCTCTGGACCCAGCGCCAAGCTCTTGTGCAGGCCGAGGTCCTCGGTGGCCAGGCCGGGATTCCGCACCTGCGACATGAAGTTGCCGCCATTGCCGAGTTGCGGCGCCGCTCCTCCGCGCGCCCCTGGATTGGGATTTTGGAAGCAGCTTGTGTCCAGGAACGGCTGGAAAAGCTTGCGCGTGCCCGTGGTCAGCTTGCAGCCGGAAACCAGGTTCACATAAACCGAACCGAATCCGTCGTAGTAATTGGTTGAATGCACGGAGATCGGCGTGCCGGTGTTGTAGTGGAAGTCGCCATCCAGCGCCCAGCCGCCCACAAAGGCGTCGGCGAGCGCGCTGTCGCTGCCCATCAGCATCTTGCCCCGGCCAAAGGGCAGGTCATAGATGACGTAGCCCTTCACGATGTGGGTCTGATCGAAATCCGAGATATCCTTGGCCTCGTCTTTGAGGTCGTAGATGTTCTGCAGAGAGCCGGCGCCCCACAGTTCCTGGAAATCGGAGTCCACGTCACCGTGGGCGCGCGACCAGTTATAGCTGCCCATCAGCGACAGGCCCCTGGCGGTGCGGCGCGTCACGCTGAATTGAATGCTCTTGTAATCCGCGTTGCCGTAGGGCACGCCGACCGAAAGCATCGGCCCGTAACCGGCCTCAGCCTGCGGATAGGGCGTGAGACCCTCCCAGCCCGGACAGCTCGAGGCGGCGTCGCAACCGTTGTAGTAGCCGTTATAGGACGAAGGGAGACTTCCGTTGACGACGAAATTCTGGTAGTTGGAGAACGTCGGCTGGTTGGTCTGGAAGATGCCGCTCTGCAGGTGATAGCTGTGGCTCTGGATCCAGTTCACATCCAGCTTGGTGGCCGCGTCGAGCTCGCGCTGAACGCCCACGCTGTACTCCTGCAGGTTGCCCGGAGTGAGCGAGCGGGGATCGACGCTGATCACGTCCGACTGCGTCCAGTCGGGCGTCTTCTCCTCGACGCTGGTGGGATTGTATCCGCTATCCCAGTTGAAGTTGTGTTCCTGCGTGACGGGGTGGTAGCCCACGTCGCCGGCTTGCTGATAGGGAACGCCGCCCCAGGTGTTCATGTTGAGCGGGGTGAAGAAGACGCCGAAGTTGGCGCGCGCCACAGTCTTCGGGGTGACCTTGTAGGCCACGCCGATGTGCGGCGAATAGTTGTAATAGTCCTGGCGCTTCTCCCACGACTGGCTGCCGCTGGTCAAATACTGGTACTCGCCCATCAGCCCCGTCACCGGGTCCTGGACGTTGAGCACAAAATTCGACCAGTGGCCATACTTTTCCTTGTATGGATTGTTGAAGTCCCAGCGCAAGCTCACGTTGAGCGTGAGCCGAGGGTTCACGCGGATGTCGTCGCTGGCGTACCAGGAGAACGCCTTGCGGCGTCCGTACTCGTTGTCGGGGTTGTTGTTTTCGGCGTTGTAAACGTCGCCCAGCAGGAAGCTGGCAAAGGCGTTGCCGATCTGATCGTAGGCGTTGAAGTCGTACCAGGCGGAAGCCGTCTGGGTGGGATCGAAGATGATTGGATAGCCGCCGGTAAAGGTGCCATCGTCGGTGTGGTAGTTGAACTGCATGGCGCGGAACTCGACGCCGAACTTCATGTTGTGACGGCCGCGGTTCCACACCAGTTCGTCGCTATAGATGAAGGTGTTGCCGGCGTAATAGTCGTTGTACTGGCTGCCGATGGGCGAAAAGTTCCAGCCGTTTTGGTAGTTTGCCCCGCCGAAATACATGCCGGAATCGAAGTACATGAGCGGGAAGTTGCCGGCCCCGTTCAGCAGGCCGAGCTTGCTGTCCCACTTGCCCGCCTGGGAGACCGCAATGCTGGGATTGCGGAAACGGTTGAAGGTTGCGTAGACGGTATTCAGCAGGTTCGGCGACAGGGTGATGGCGTCGCTCAGCCGTGCGCCCGGCGCGGTGGTGTTGTGCCAGTAGGAGTTAGCCAGCGGGCCACCGTCAGGCGCGGTGGGCGACCACGCTCCGCCCTGGTCGGCGTTAATGCGCGGGTAATCGTCCCAGTAAAACGAGCCGGCGATATGCTGCTTTTCGCTCAGGTTGTAGTCCATTTTGGCGCTGGTCTGGGTGTTGTGGAACCAGGGATCGGGATTGTACGCAGGGCCGGCGTCGTTGGCGGTCAGAGACGACTCGGGCTGGTAGTACTGGTGGAAGAGTTGCAGGATCTGCGAGGTGACATTACTGATGCGGGTGGTGGGAATCTGATTGTTGACGAACACGCAGCCGAACGCGCCGTCGACCGCGGTGGCCGGATCGACAATGGCGCCCTTGTAGATCGGGTTGCCACAGCTATCCAGCGCCGGCGCGCCGCCGTAAGTTAAGACCGGGACCCCGGGCGAGAGCATGGGGCTCAGGTCGGCGTAGGCCGCCGCGCTTCCGTTTGCATTGAGGCCCATCATGGCGTCGGTGGGCACAGTGCGCGAGTTGGCGCCGAGACTCCACATCGACTGCATGTAGCGCTCGAAGGCGACAAAATAGAACAGCTTGTTTTTGACCACCGGACCGCCAAAGCTGCCGCCCCAGTCGGAGAGCGAGTCGCTCTTGCGCAGGTAAGCGTCCGCATTGGCCGGATCGGTGTACGCGGCCAGGTGATTGGAGGCGCTCAGCGCGTCAAGATCGGTGGAGTGCAGGAAGCCGAAGAGCGAGCCGTGCATCTGGTTGCCGCCGGACTTCAATTCGTAGCGGAACACGCCGCCGCCCGAACGGCCGGCGTCGTCACTGATGCCGGCGGTGTCGGCCTCGAACTCCTGCACTGCCTCCATGGGCGGCTGCGATTCGCTGATGTAGCCGCCCAACTGCGAAACCGCCGAGGTTCCGTCGATCAACACCTCCTTGGTCATCGCCATGCCGCCGTCAATGTGCGAACTGTAATCGGAGCCTTCCGCTCCCGGCACATAGGCGAAGATGAAGTTGGACAAATTGCGGCTACCCTGCACATTCAAGGGCAGCTCGCTTACCGCTTCGCTATCCAGGTTGGCGGATACGGTCGGGTCCTCGCTTTGCAGGATGGGCGCGGCGCTGGTGACCTGAATGGTCTCGCTCGTGCCGCCCACCTGGAGGGTGGCGTCGATCTCCGCAACCTGGCTGATGAGCAGTGTGACGCCGGAGCGATCGAGGGTCTTGAAGCCGGCCCTCGAAAAGCTGAGGATGTAGCTGCCGATGGGCAGGTTGTCGAAGCGGTAAAGGCCCATGGCGTCGGTAAGCGTGGTCTCGACGGCGTTGGTGCTCACGTTGGTGGCCCGCACCTCGACTCCGGGCAGCACCGCCGCCGATGCATCGTTCACCGTGCCCAGAATGGTGGCCCGGTCCGATTGCGCGAAGATCGGCGCCACGATCCCGCACACCGCCAGAGCCAGAGCGGCCAGAATCTTCTTCGTTGCCATTGCTGAATCCTCCCTAAAACCGCACTGTGCGTGCGGGCCATTGCGCATTGTCTTGACACCCTTGCGTGTTAACGTCAGGCGATGGACGCGTGCTCCCGGCACGCAATCCTATCGGCCTGAACGTGCGCATTTTCCTGTCTGAAGGGCGCCGCTCCCTCCATCCTAGTCAAGCCGGACGCCGCGAAAGGAACCGCGAAGGACGAATGAGCATGCCCCCCATGGCGATTGCCCGTCTCCCCCCGGCCCGTTTCGCGTCGGCGAGCCATCCGGTTGAGTTTTCTTCACCGAGTGACATTGAACGCACGGTCGATTGCGGTTGGAAACGTAAGGCGAGGATAAATTTACCGGTCGCTCACTGGCGGAGGGTGTAAGCGGCGCGGGGAGCGCCAGTGCGTCTGGCAGACCAGGGCGCAAGCCCCCGATGTATCAAGGCAAACTCAGGGGCGGGCAAGTCCGGCCGGCGAACTCCGATTTACAGGTAAATTTGCCGTTCTTGGAAGCGATTTACGGGTAAAAAGACCGGCGGGGCGCCACCAGAGCGCTTTTCCTTCACATGGAACCCCAGCAATTTCAATCCATAGCGCATTGTCTTTTTGCCCGGAGAGCCGGTCACTCCACCCTCAACGATGCGCCGGCTCCGTCATCGGGGATGGTGAAGCTGATGAAGATTGGTCCGGGCCCCATAGGAATCGCCGCAGCGCGACCGT
>JASHTU010000511.1 GCA_030040395.1 Acidobacteriaceae bacterium | reverse complement strand
GATCAGGGCAATTATCGGAGTTGAAATACCGATCCTGAGCATCGAGGGAAAGTGGAAGGTCAGCCAGAACCGATCCGCTGCCGATCGTCAAGGCGTCTATGAAGGTCTTTTAAGGGAGGGAATGGAGGAAATGGCCAAGCTGGTGGCCGAAAAGACGTAGGCGCTCAGTGATCGGCGGAACTGCTCCATCGGGATGCCTCCGTTATTCTCAACGCAAAGGGAGATCGCGCGCCGCATGTTTCGCCTCCTGCCTCTCATCCTCCTCGCCGGAGCAATCGCTCTCGCCGCATCCGCCCAGGACACGGCTTTTCCCCCGCACGATCAGCAGATTCCTCCGCCCGACTGCATGAATCTGCACCCCGCGTGGCAAGATTCTCAGCCATCCGCCTGTCCGCCGGACATGCATGAGCGCTGGCTCCGCGATCTCGAGCACTGGCGCGTCGAGCGGCGCATCCGCATCGCCTTCGATCCCGCGCGCTATCAGCTTCCCGCGCTCGCCTGGGCGCAATCGAGTTTCATCCAGCCGCAAATGATGGTCCAGGACCGCTACTTCTACGATCCCCAAGCCGGCCGCTACACCGTGGACCGTTATCTCGATGACCTCGAAGCGCGCTACGGCGGCATCGACGCGGTGCTTATCTGGGCCACCTATCCCAACATGGGCGTCGACGACCGCAACCAGCTCCAAATGGTCGAGTCGATGCCTGGCGGCGTCGACGGCGTGCGCCAAATGGTCGCGGATTTCCATCGCCGCGGCGTGCGCGTGCTGTTCCCCATGATGATGTGGGATCAGGGCGCCCATCCACCGCCGGTGCCTTGGCCGCAGGCCGTCGCCGCCCTCATGAAATCCATCGGCGCCGACGGCGTAAACGGCGACACGCAGCAAGGCGTGCCCCTCGGTTTCGCTTTGGCGGCGGAAGCCATCGGCCATCCCTTGGCCTTTGAGCCTGAGTTGAGCCCGAGCGACGAGGACCTGGGCTGGGACGTGATGAACTGGGGTCAGTACAGCTTTCCCTTTATTCCCATGGTCGACCGGTACAAGTGGATCGAGTCGCGCCACATGGTCAATATCAGCGACCGCTGGGCGCGCGATAAGACCGACGACTTGCAATATGCCTTCTTTAACGGCATCGGCTGGGAAAGCTGGGAAAACATCTGGGGCATCTGGAACGGCGTCAATCCGCGAGACGCCGAGGCCACGCGGCGCGTGGCCACTATCGAGCGCGCGGTGGCGGCGTTTCTCGTCAGCCCCGATTGGGAGCCGCTCTATCCCATGCACACTTACGGTGTCTACGCCAGTCGCTGGCCGCTCGGCCGGCAAACCGTTTGGACCATTGTCAATCGCAGCGCCTACAACATCGACGGCCCTCAGATGAACGTGCCGGCGTCGTCGGGGATGCGCTACTTCGACCTCTATCACGGCGTCGAGTTGAAGCCGGAAATCAACGGCCGGACTGCTGCCTTAAGTTTCCGCCTCGAAGCCAACGGCTACGGCGCAATTCTGGCCACGCCCGGCGAACCCGGCGACGCGATAACGGCCTTGATGCGGCGTATGGCGGCCATCACCGCAAAGCCGCTCGCCGCTTTTTCGCATGAGTCCCCGGTTTTACCGCAGCATCTCGTCTCAATCGACCCGACCGCGCCCGCCGCCGAAACCCCGGAAGGCATGGTGCGCATTCCGGGCGGCGCCTTTGTCTTCAAAGTCCAGGGAATTGAGATTGAAGGCGGCGACACGCCGGGCGTCGATGTCCAATATCCCTGGGAGGATTCGCCGCGCCGCTACCACGAGAAGCTGATGCAGATTGCTCCGTTCTATATCGACAAGTACCCGGTCACGAACGCCCAGTTCAAAAAGTTCCTGGACGCAACCCACTACGCGCCCGCGGATCCCATCAACTTCCTGCGCGACTGGAAAAACGGCGCCTATCCGCCCGGCTGGGCGAATCGGCCCGTCACCTGGGTCTCGCTCCAGGATGCGCGCGCTTACGCCAGGTGGGCGGGCAAGCGCCTGCCTCACGAGTGGGAGTGGCAAATGGCTGCGCAGGGCACGGATGGACGCGCCTATCCCTGGGGCAGCCAATGGCTGCCGGCCAATGTGCCGGCGCCCGCAACCGGCCGCGTCATGCCTGGTCCCGACCCCGTCGATGCGCATCCCCAGGGGGCCAGCCCCTACGGCGTCATGGATATGGTGGGCAACGTCTGGCAGTTCACTGACGAGTTCACTGACGAGCACACGCGCGCAGCCATCGTGCGCGGAGGCGAATACTACCGGCCGCAAGGTTCCATCTGGTATTTTCCCCAGGCTTTTCGCAACGACGAGCACGGCAAGCTGCTGCTGATGGCGCCGGGATACGATCGTTCCGGCGGCATTGGTTTCCGCTGTGTCCGCGACGCGCAATGACGCCCCGCACCACCGCCCCAGTCGGAGAAAATAAAAGGGCCCGATCGGCGACAATACAAAACAGTTAGTTAAAGTAGCGGCAATCAAGAAATGCATCAATCAAATATTCATCCCGGGCGCGATGGCGCATTTTCCGGCGAGAGCCGCCGCGCATTCCTTCGCAATGGCTCTCTTACCGCCGCGGCCCTTCTAACCCAGACCATCCCGGGCTCACTGGTGAGAGCGCAAGCCGCGCAACCCACCCCCTCATCTACTCCCCAGCCCGCTCCGGATTATCGAATTGAGATCGCGGAAATCGAGTGGGAGCTCGCTCCGAAAAAGAAGATTCGCACTGCGGCCTACAACGG
>JASHTU010000510.1 GCA_030040395.1 Acidobacteriaceae bacterium | reverse complement strand
AGCGGGATAACTGAACCTAACAATGCAACCTACCCCGCGTCACGCAGCCCTGCCGAAAACACACTGTGCGACTCGTCGTGCTATCGTTGCCGGCACGCTTCGCTTGACAGTTGAGCTGGCACTTGTCATCAGCCCCGAGCCAAGAGTCTCCAAGACCGCCATTGAGAAAATTCAGGGTTGTCATATCGCCGCGAGGTGGTGAATCTGTTGAGAAGATGGTGTTCCTCAGCAGCGTGGATGCAAGGAGCAGGCCGGAGCCCAAAGATACAAAGCCTGCCGAAAATTCGGCTGGTGGGCGTACGACATAATCCCGCAATGCAGCTTCTCCGAGTCCGCCGCATTGTGCGCCAGACAAGTATTCCTCTATCGCCTTCGCATCTAAACCGCGCCCGGTGAGGAACTCACTTTGTTCGTGGGCGGGCATTTTGCGGAGCTGGTCTTCGAACGCGCGGATCTTTTCGCCGTCCTTCCCCGCTGGATTAAAGCAGGCAAGACATGCTGCTCCCAGTCGTCCACAGTATAAATTGCTCTTTGCCTGAAGATTAAACGTGCTCCCGCCCAGCAGCAATCCAGGATAAAGGCCCTGAACATCCTGACGCGCAGCTCCCTTATCAACGCATGAGGCCACGGCTGAAAAGACCAAATCGTCGACTTGGTGCGCAACGTCAACGCGGAGACCAACTCGCGCATCCGCCACATAAGACTTGATAGTTCCTGGAAACGAAAAGGCCTCGACCCCTCCGGCTTTCAGTGCACGCTGAAGCGCGTGGACCTTGTACTCATTTATATCCAGCCAACCCGCCAGAAGGCTGCGATTCAGATTCGTGTCGTCATAATGATCGTCATCAATCAAGATCAGATATTGGTATTGGAGAGTTTTCGAGACGCTTACCGCCCCTCGCTCGAGATCGAAATCCGACCAGGTAAGCGCAAGGTATTCGCTCGGCCTCAAGCCGGTAGTGATCGCGAGTGCGAACAATACTTCATACTTGTGCCCCGAAATCGACGCGATGAACCGCCTGGCCTGTTCGACATCGAATACAGTGAAGCGCCGCCGTGATTGCCGCGGCAGATAGACTTCCTCTGCCGGATTTGTTAGAAGAAGTTTCCATCGGACGGCTTGCCGCAACGCCGAGAAGAGAACTGCGTGGGTGTACCGAATCGTACGTGCTGACAGCTCGCGGTCTAACAGCTCGCCATAGAGCCCTTGAATCTCTGCCGCGGAAAGCTCGCCGAACCGTCTTTCTCCCAATCGCGGACGAACGTACCGTGCGAGCAGGGTCGAGTAGTCGTGGAAGCTCTTTGCACGCAGGCGGGGACGTGCACAGATGTCTAGCCAGTGATCAAGGTACTGTCCCACCGTTTGGCGAGGTGAGCGGATGTTGCGCCCGAGATCACGCTCCGCGAGCATGCGATTGAGGTGCGCCTGGGCGGACCGCATCCCGCCGTGAATGAATTTGCCGAAGTATTTGCGTCTGCGGGTTTCAGGGGTGCGACCGACGTAGATGCGGACCAGCCACGTGCTGGGTCCGCGGCGAATGATCTGGCCGATCTTGCGAGCCATATTCCCTCCTAAGACAAGAATTGCGGCACACGCGTGGCACACGTGGCCGCTGCTTAGGATTCGTTTTATTGGCTGATCTGGGAACGGGAGGCTGACGGGGGTTCAGCGTGCGAATGGTCGGTCAACGCCATGGACCGGACGCGCCTTGCCTGTGACCTGAGGCACAGCCCGGCGGCGTCGCGGGCGGCGAAGGTGGAAGGCGGGGGAGCGGTTCCGGGTGGAGAGCGGGGGCCGGAGGCTGGGCCGGGCGTATCTCGTCGGCAAGCTGCAGGAGCGGGGTCTTTTCGCGCCGCCAAGCGGCGGTGGCTTGTGAGCCCGATTCGGACCCCCGAAGCGGGCGCGGCGGGTCGGCGCGCCCGAGCTGGGGGAGATCGTTTGCCATCGTTGAATCGAACCATGGATCAACAGCAACGGAAGAGTTTTGGCCGGGCGGAGCTGGTGGCGAAGCTTCAGGAGCGAGGCTTGTCGCGCCGCCAGTCGGTGCGCATCCTGAACTTCGTCTTCGCCGAGATGAAGAAGGCGCTGCGGCGGGGCCAGGAAGTGGAGTTTCCCTTGGGCAAGCTGGTGCGGATTTGGCGTTGGCCTGTGGAGCCTCCGCGCGTGAAGTCTTCGGCGCGCCGTCGGCCCTATAAGGTGGAGTGGCGGTTGGACGAGGCGGAAGACCGGCTACTGAACCCGGAGAAGCGGGCCGGCGTTCCCGAGTCGCGGCGCCCCCGCCGCGGGGCGCGGAAAAGTGGTAAATAACTTGAGCGGAGTGGTAAATAACTGGGGCAAGAAAGGCCATTCGGGGACCAAATTTAGCAGCGAAGCGGGAAATGCCTATACTTCCTCGGGGTTCGTAAGCCTCGAAAAGGGCGGAAAGTGTACATGGAGCAACGATGCTCGGTTGGGGACATATGTCCCCCTCCCTCCTCCGTGTACATTTCCCCACCGAACTCGGTAACGCCCTCCAAAAATAGTCTGGGCATGGTTCCCGACGCCCCAAACCCGGCCCTCCCGGCCGGCGTTTCCGGCGGCCGGCGGCTCAACAAGCCGGGTCCGCCCATCTCCCGTCCGACGCCGAAAAGAGCGCATCCTATCCGTCTATAACACCTTCCCCTCCTCCAGCCAAAGCCACGCCTGTTTTCCACGCCGTCCCGCCGCCGGCGTTTCCCGCCCGCCAGGGAAACCAGGTTGCGGCTGAACCATGGCGATCCTGCTTCCGGCTGGAAGAAGGGGCTTCTCTGCGCAATGGCCGTCGATGGACGGCGAGGAATCCCGGGGATCGCGCATTCTAGCACCGGCCGGCCGGTCAGCCAAAGCCTGTCGCCGCTTCCGGCCGCAAACAGAGGCCGGCCTCCTCCATGGGAGCCTGGCCGGAGCCGCGCCGTCCGGACCCGTCCCGGGCCGGCGGCGGGGCCCGGAACCGCCCTGATCCGACGCCGAAAAGCAGCCCTCGGCATTCTTGGTCTCCGCATTCCACTTCTCCCTTACAGCCAGTAACCCACTGCAGCCAAGAGCCCATCCGTTCGCTCCCGGCCGGCAACCCCCTCCTGCATGAAAGCCCCGGAGCCGCCGTCCACTCCATGAAGCCCAGCCGGCTTGGTCCCGCCGGCATCGCGGAGCCGGCCTGAATCCTGCCGGCTGCGGAGGCGGGCCGGCCGCCTGAACCTGCAGCGGCGCCGGGCCGCCGGTTCCTGCCGGCCCCCTCCCGCGCGCGCGAAAAAGTTATGTGCGCGGCGAGGGAGGGACCACGTCATATCGATCTGCGCCTCCACCCTCACGTTGCCGCGCGCCCGGCGCGCCTTGCGCGTGGTGTAGCGCACGTCGGGCTGGCCCTCGCCGGCGGCCAGCATGATCTGCTCGACAGCCTGGCGGATCTGCTCCTGGCTGCGGCTGTCGCCGGCGGTCAGCTCGCGCACCGCGCCGTCGACATAGGGCTTGCGCCAGAGCACGCTCGAGCGGTCGTCGAAGAGGTTGAAGTCGTGCGCGTCGTATCCCTCCTGCTGCACGATCTTGAGCTTGACGTCCTGGTAGTCCAGGTTGGGATCGAGCGCGGCGGAGTCGGAGTCGGGAAGACGGAACTTGCGGGTGAAGAAGAAGCGCGCGATCTGCCGGGAGCGCAGGTAGTCGCCGAGCTCGAGCCGGGTGCGGGCGCGCTGGAACGCCGCGACGTCCTCGTCGGTGTAGGGCCGGCCGCGGGAGCCGAGCTCTTCCGGCTTCCGGCCTTCGGCTTCCCGGATGCGCTCCTGTTGAAGCTGCCACTGGGCGATGAGGGCCTGGCGGGTCTCTTCGGGGACGATCCCCCGGGAAAGCCTTTCGGTGACCTACATATCTGAGATATGTTATAATCGCCCTATGAAGCGCGCCGCGATCTATGTCCGGGTCAGCACCGTCGACCAGAACCTCGAGACCCAACTCCTCGATGTCCGGCTGATGGCCAGCCAGCGGGGCCTGGAGATCGTGTGCGAGTACCGAGACCGGGTCAGCGGCGCCAAGGCCCGCCGGCCGGGACTGGACGAAATGATGCGCGACGCCCGCCGCGGCAAGTTCGATGTCGTGCTGGTCTGGGCGTCGGATAGGCTCGCACGCTCGGTGGTGCACTTCCTCCAGGTGCTTGACGAGTTGAACCACCTGAGCATCGAGTTCGTCAGCTTCCGGGAGCAGATCGATACCGGCGCCGCGCTGGGTCGCGCCATCGTGGTGATTGTCGGGGCCATCGCCGAGTTGGAGCGTGCGCTGATTGTCGAACGGGTCCGCAGCGGCATGCGGCGCGCCAAGCTCGAAGGCCAGCGCATCGGCCGCCGGCCCCTCGACCTCGATCGCGAGGCCATCCTCAGCGAACGCCAGCGTGGCCAGAGCCTGGGCCAGCTTGCCCGCACCTACCGGGTATCCCGGACCACCATCCACCGCGTGCTCCACGAGCACGCCCCAACCTCTCAGGAGCAAGTCGCTTGATCGACGAATCCGCAGCCGTTCTCCCTATATGGATGTTGTTATCAGCCGCCTTCGGCTTCATGATCGGCGACGCCCTCGGCCAGAACTTCGCTCGCCGCAAGCACCTCGAAGAGGCCAACGAGGAGCTCCGGGACGAACTCGAGAAGGCCCGGGCCGGCGAGGAGCCGCTGCACCGCGAACTCAAACGGCAACGCGGCGTTCTCAATGACATCCACAAGCGCGTTCTGGCTGTTTCAAAAGGCCTCGAAAACCGACCCTCGTAAACCCCACGAAATCAACGGCCGGATCTCCCCGATCCGCCTGTTCCACAAACTATACATTCAGGAACAGGCCGGGCGGCAATCGATCTGTTGCAAAGCAGATGAACACCGGACTAAGGCCTCTGCGTCTCATAAAGGGTG
>JASHTU010000509.1 GCA_030040395.1 Acidobacteriaceae bacterium | reverse complement strand
CCAGCGCGTTCTCCTGGTTTCGCGGCTGGCCGTGGCCCTGCTCGGTTGCTGGGCGTTCTACCAAGCCGTCTACGCGCAAAGCATCCTCCAGAAAATGCTCTACGCCTACACCATCTATTCCGCCGCCATCACGCCCGTGGTTCTGGCCGCCTTTTATTCCAAACGGGTTACGGCGTGGGGCGCGGTGGCCGCCATTACCGCCGGCGCCCTGGTCACGCTCGCCTGGGACAATCCGGCCATCAAGGCGTCTTTCCATTTGCCGCCTATCCTCGCCCAACGCGACGCCATCTTCCCCGCGCTCTTGGCCGCCGTCGCCTCTCTGGTCGTGGTCAGCGCCTTCACGCGCGCGCCGGCCCGGGAAAAGCTGGCGCAGTTCGCCGATTGAGTTCCTCCGGCCTTGGGGAAGAGCGCCGGTTTGAGCAAAGCCGGCGTTTCCCCCGGGTCCTACCCCGAAGGGGACGATTCAGCTACTGAATTTACGGGTGTTGGCCTTCGCCAATGGCGTGACGCCGGTTTGGCCCGCCCGGCTCCGCATCATAGCGGCCAGCGATCGGCCCGGCCGATAACCAACCACAACCAGCAGCTTTCCGTCTAACCAATTGTTGCAGTCCTTCAGGAGACGGACAAGAAGTGTTTACCTCCCCTCGGGCCCGCCTCATGCCGTTGCGTCTGGCTGCGGTCTTTGCAGTCAGCTTGGGGTGTAGTCTTCCCGCACTCGCGTCGCTTGGCGGCGATTTGAACTCCGTCGCAGCCGACCGGGCGCACATGAACGCCTCCGTCAATGTGACTCCTTCCGGCGAGTACGACATCCACGAAATGCAGTCGCCCGGCGGCACGGTTGTCGCCGAATACGTCTCATCGGCAGGTAAGGTCTTCGCCGTGGCTTGGCATGGGCAGTTCCCTCCCCAAATGCAGCAGATCCTGGGTGCGTATTTTCCGCAGTACACCGCGGCGTTGCAGGCCCAGGCCAAGCATTACGGGCATCGTCCCCTCAATATCCAAACCCCCGGCTTCGTGCTCCAAACCGGCGGACACATGCGAGCTTATTTCGGCCGGGCTTACATCCCCGATATGCTGCCCCAGAGCATAAAAGCCGACGAAATCAAGTGATCGGCGGGAGTTGACTGTGCGCAGGCTGTTTGCAATCGTTCTGCTGGCAAGCCTCGGATTTGCCGCCGGCTGCGGCGGCGGCGTGACCAGCTCGACCGCCGCCTCTTCGCCTCCATCCAGCAACGGCTCCAATGTGCTGGCCATTTCCGTCGACGGCGGGCCCACCGCGAGCCAGCCCGGTGGCTCCCTCTACCCCGATGCCGCCTTCGCCTCCGCAACCATCTGCGCTCCCGGCAGCACCTCCAATTGCGTCACCGTGAACAACTTGCTTGTCGATACAGGATCGACCGGCTTGCGGATCTTCCAATCCGAAGTCGCCTCTCTCAGTCTTCCCACCGTCAATGCTTCGAGCGGCTCGCCTGCCTATGACTGCGTGAATTTTGTCGACGGCTCGTATCTCTGGGGACCTGTCCAGCAGGCCGATGTGCAGTTGGGCGGAGAAACCGCCGCCAAAACGCCCATCCAGGTCATCAGCAGCTCCACCACCGGCATTCCATCCAACTGCTCCAACGGCAGCACCCTCAATGAAAACTCCCAGGAGCTGCTGGGAGCCAATGGCATCCTCGGTGTGGGCCTCGAGCCAACCGACTGCTTCTACGCCGGCGGCAGCGCCTGCGATCCCGCTTCGGGCCTGAGCAGCCCACCCAGTCCCGCTTACTACACATGCTCCGGCTCGAACTGCAAACCGGCCTTCATCAGCACGGCAAATCAGGTCGCCAACCCCGTCGCCCTGTTTCCAGCCGACAATAATGGCGTCATTGTCGAATTGCCGTCGGTGTCTGGAAATGCCGCCAGCGTCAGCGGTTCGCTCATCTTCGGCATCGGAACCGCGTCCAACAATCAGCTTCCCGGCAGCGCCACGGTCTTTACGCTCGCCTGCGACAATTTCACCACCATCTTCGATAGCCAGAGCTTCGGCATTACCAACGCTATGACCTGCTCGGGGCCCGGCAGCTTTATCGACAGCGGTTCAAACGGCCTCTTTTTCCCCAACGTCTCCGATATCCCCCCTTGCTCCAGAAATACCCCTGTCGGCGACCTTTCATCGTTCTACTGCCCATCCTCCACGGAGAGCCTCTCGGCCGCCAATGAGGGAGAAGACGGCTCAAAAAAGACCAGCAGCTTCAGCGTCGAGAACGCCGAAACCCTTTTCACCAACCCGGCCACTGAGTCCGACGCCGCCTTAGGCGGCCTCGCCGGCCTCAATCCTACCGGCGTGGGGTTTGACTGGGGGCTGCCCTTTTTCTTTGGCGTCCATGTCTATAACGCCATCGATGGCCAGACCATGCCTTCCGGTCTGCCTGCCGGACCGTGGTGGGCCTACTAGGGTGTATCGACATATACGGGTGGGCAGCGTTGCGAGCGAAAATTGGGCCAGACACCGGGGCCCCCACGGACGCGCTCTTCGTCCGTGGGGTGGAGACGAGGCGGAGGCCGAAGGCTTTGGCGGCTCCAAGGTCGAGGCCGACAACGAAGTATGGCCCAATTTGCGCCGCAACCCCGGGGTCCCCATCCCGTGCATTTGCGGGATGGGGTGGAAGTCGGAGGGACGGAGCCATTTTTCCTCATCTCTGTGTCGATCGTCGCTAGCAGACGCCCGGTATGCGTCGCTCCTCTCTCCTTGATCTGAGAAAAAATGGCTCCCGTCGCTGCCCGCTCGTATATGTCGATACACCCTAAGAAGCGATCGGCCTGCGCAACAACCTTCCCTGAAGCCAGGGCCTGTTCACATCACCGGGGTGGATAGCCCCTTAGCGTGAAAATGCTCTGGAATCGGCGCCCTGCAACGGCGATTTCGGCTTACACTGGCGGTGGAATCCCACGCCGTTATGCCTGTCGCCCAACTTACCCTCCAACTGCGCATCGAGCATGCCCAGTCCCTCAAGGACCGCCGCCAGGTGGTGCGCTCCATGAAAGATCAACTCCGGCAGAGCTTCAACATCTCCGTCGCCGAGCTGGACGAGGCGGTCACCTGGCAGTCAGCCACCCTCGGCGTCGCCGCCATCTCCCGCTCCCGCGACTATCTCCACGGCCTCATCGAAGAAGTCGAGCGCGCCGCCCGCCGCATGGCCAACGAGCTTGGCGCCGACCTCGCCGACTCCTTTTGGGAATATGTCGAAAGCTGACCCACCCGCACCATGCGCGGAGTGAACCCGGACGCATTTGTGTCAAGTGAATTGTGGCGTTATTTTTCTCCCCAACCTTGCCGGTTATTTCCGCCAAATCGCTAAAATGGTATTAGGGATCAAAACTGAGTGATTCCGTTTCGAAGACGGGGCGGCTCGGGAGTGGTGGCGAGGCATAGCCGCCATCCCCGGGCCGCCTGCTTTTTGCCCCCTGCTTTGCGGCCTCTTAGCGGCTAGGCTCTGCCTGGGGTCTGCACCGAAAACGGGGCAAAACGCCCAAAAATGGGACGCAAGTCCTTATTATTGAGGATTTTATGATTTAACTCCTTTATTATCAAGAATTTAGAGCCAGTACTAAATAGTATAACTGATTGCAAACAAGGCACTTAACCTCAAAAGAGGGAGGGGGTAGGGGAGAGGGGTAACTGAAAAGTAAATGGCCCGGCCCCATGGACTGCCCTGCCAATCGTCCCAGGAGCCTGTGATTCGATGATTACCGCTCAAATCCTGAACCAGCCTGCGGCAAGCCATTGCCGCGGGCGGCGGTCCTCACCTCGCTCCCATCGGCTTCTCGTGAATCACCATCCAGTTGACGCCGAACTTGTCTCTGAACTGCCCGAAGCGGTGCGCGAAAAACGTCTCTCCCATGGGCATAAACACCTCACCGCCCTCGGTCAGCGCGTTGTAAATC
>JASHTU010000508.1 GCA_030040395.1 Acidobacteriaceae bacterium | reverse complement strand
CCGTGCAACTCGATCACTGCTTCGAGCAACTCCTTTGTGACGGCGCGCGCCGATCTGTCGGCGAAACCCTCCACCCGCTTTACCAATGTTCCGATCCGCTCATTGCGGCGTGTAAACTCGTGCTTCATCTCCGGCATCACCTCATTCCCTCAGTAGGCTGTAGCGCGTTCGAACTGTCGTGGACGCCGAACATCGGCGCGTGACGCGCTTCCAGCAGTTTGGTCTTTCCGTTGAACATGTGCGCGCCGCAGGGAAGGCAGGGGTCGAAGCTCCGCACGACGCGCATGATGTCGATGCCCTTCAATTTGTCGGGACCCATCTTCTCGAAAAGCGGCGTAATCTCCTCGCAAACGGCCGTTTGCGGAGAGCCCAATAAACGCGCGCAATGGGAGTGCGGTTCTTCCGGTCGAGCGAAACCAATGACCCCGAAGTTCGGGCGCACCTTGCTCGTAGCATCTGCCAATTCCACCATAGATGCGCAATCCAAACCCTGGGTCGCCCGTGCGGTGAAAAGTAATTACCGCGTGGTCCGAATTCGATTCGATTGCCTGAACAGTAGACCGATGCTCCGAGATCGGGCCCATGAACAGCCCAATTGTTGATAGCACGATTTCCAAAATGGTATGATGATCGTCACAATGGATTGAGCTCTCCGGGCTGCCCATAGGCGCCGCGCGCCAGTGAGTTGGCCCGGGCTTTCGGCCTCGCACAGGCAGCTCCAAGCTCCATTCAAAGGAGTGCGTTCCGTGGATGACCTGGCCGTTGCGCCGGAAGTCAAATCATTCGGGAAGGCGTCCTCGCTGCGCGGGCTGGGTGGCATCATCAACGATTCCGCCGCCAACGTGCGCGGAAAAATCTTCGGCATCTACGGCATCCTCCTCATCTTGAATGCGGGCGCATGGCTTTGGGCGATCCTCGCCTTTCGCCATTACCCCTTGCTGCTCGGCACGGCGCTCCTCGCTTATAGCTTTGGCCTGCGTCACGCCGTGGATGCGGACCACATCGCCGCCATTGACAACGTCACTCGCAAGCTGATGCAGGAAGGCAAGCGCCCCGTCGCGGTCGGTTTCATGTTTTCCCTGGGGCACTCCACCGTGGTGGTGTTGGGCTCGGCGGCCATAGCCGGCACAGCCTTGGCCCTGCAACATCACATGGATGCCGCGCGCAACATCGGCGGCGTGATCGGCACCCTGGTGTCGAGCTTGTTCCTGCTCGCCATCGCGGTTGTGAATGTGGTGGTGTTGCGCTCCATTTATCGCGCCTTCGTGCGGGTGCGCAACGGAGCGCCCTACGTCGAAGAGGATTTCGATCTGCTCCTGGCGGACCGTGGTTTCCTTGCCCGGCTTTTCCGCCCCATGTTTCGCATCATCCGCCGCAGTTGGCACATGTATCCGTTGGGGTTCTTGTTCGGGCTGGGATTCGACACCGCAACAGAGATCGGGCTGCTGGGCATCTCCGCGGCCGAAGCCTCCAAGGGCTTGCCCATGGCGGCCATTCTTGTGTTTCCTTTTCTTTTTGCGGCCGGTATGGGGTTGATTGACACCACCGACAACATTCTTATGCTCGGGGCCTATGGGTGGGCCTTCGTAAAGCCGGTGCGCAAGCTTTACTACAACATGACCATCACGTTTGTCTCCGTGGTGGTCGCGGTGCTCGTGGGAGGCATCGAGGCGCTGGGACTGTTGGCCGGGCAGTTCGGGTTCGACGGCGTTTTCTGGGGGATGGTGCGCAAGCTGAACAATAACTTCGGCGCCCTCGGGTTCTTGATCGTGGGGCTCTTCGCCATGAGCTGGGTGGTTTCGATTGCGATCTATAAATGGCGCCGCTTCGACACGCTGGAATTCGAGACCCCGGATGCCGGAGCGCCGTAGATTTCGGGGCAAAGCGAATAATCGATTCGCGGCCACGCCGAAGAGTGGCTCGGAAATTTTGTCCTTCTCGTCATGATTCGAAGCGCAAGAATCGAATCAGATGTCTGTGCAACCGCCGGATCCGATCCCAAATCTGACCAACCCTCCGCCCAAGAACTGTCAACTTCCAAACTGTCTCACTCCAGGGGGTCACCCCAAAGCTGTCAACCCCTCCGCCTCCCGCACCCGACCCCATCCCCCCTCATTCCAAACAGATCATTTTTCTTCCCAACTTTGCGGTGGTGGTGCAGTTTCCGGTTTGCCGGCCACACGCCCGCCGCTGAGTTTCGTAACCAGGGCACGGCTTCAGCCGGGCCGAAAAGCACTGCAAAAGCGATGCGGGCTTCAGCCCCTGCTGACCGCTTTTCGGGCAATCTCCGGTTTGCCGGTAATACCTCCAAAACGCTTGAAGCGCTTCATCAGATAACGATTCTTTAGGCCGCGCGGTCTATGCTACTGAGCAACTGGTCTCGCCCATGGACAAATGAAGCGGATGAGCTCTGGAGGGCGATCAATGAGAGCTCCGGTCGGGATGCTTTTATTGTCGTGTTGCGCCTTAGGTCTTGCGGGACAGCAAGGGTCGCAATCCACCGTGAAAGAACCCGAAATTCCATCTCAGGTCCAGACATTGAGCGGTCAACTCGTTTATCACGATGGCATCCGTAAATGGTTTGAACTGAAACTGGATCGGGCGCAATCCGGACAAGGCTCGATCCAACTTGTGCCCGAAGGAGAGGATTGGAAACCGATAGAGGTCCTCAGAGGCTGTCGAGTTCGTTCAAAAGGCTCAATCTTCCTTTCGCCGACCGGCCCCTACTCGTCCGGCTACTACTCGCTGGAATATACCCAAAGCGTGCAGCACATCGAGTCCGTTGAGACGTGTACTTTAAAGCCACCCATCGCAGCACCCGACGGGATGCCCGACAAGAACGTCCATGATTACCAGGTCGATATGCGTGTCAACTACTCGCCCGGCGATCACCCGGTGGTCGTCCGCGTGACAAGCGCGGGTAAGGAACTGCGGCCATGGCAAGCTTACGCAAGTTATAGTCTGACTGGTCGCTCTGTCTTATACGGACTATGCGGCGGGGGCTTCGTCATCGACAAAGTTTTCGGGACACCGCAAGCGAGTCCATCGCACCTCACAGTGGGTCCCGGGGCGAATGATGATATGGCGAAGTTCGATCCGGAAGGTGCGGCTTCGTCTGGCAAGACGGACCTGCATCTGGGGTACACCTGCGTTCGCAAGCCGAAAAAGGAGCAGCAAAAAACAGGACTGCGATCAGTTCCGGGCGTATAGTCGCCCAACCGGAAGTTGCAACTTTGACAACATTCGCGACGTATCTTAATCAAGTAGTAATTTCCATCTGGCCGGTGATTCTCCCAAAACTGTGTTCTTGCGCGTGCGATATCGCACGCAGCCGTCGCGAGAGCGCCTTGGTTCTGAAGTGCATGAACGCCAAGCCAGCCGCACCTTGAATCTCACCATGGACGCTTGTGGCCGTAGAATCCAAGTGACTGCAATACAAGGTGAGAAGGATGCAGCCTCGTGAACTGGTGCAAGCCTGGGTGGATGCGTTCAATCGCGCGGACGTAGACGAATTGGCTGCGATGTACGCCGAAAACGCAACGAATCATCAGGTTGCAGAGAGCCCGGTCAATGGACGCGAGGCCATTCGTGCGATGTTCGCTGCCGGATTCGCAGCCGCGGAGATGCGCTGTATCCCCGAGAACCTGTTCGAAGACGGCGAGTGGGCCGTTTTGGAATGGCGTGACCCTTCAGGACTCCGCGGTTGCGGCTTCTTCCATGTGGTCGATGGCAAGATTGTCTTTCAACGCGGGTATTGGGACAAGCTGACGCTGATTCGACTGCTGAAGCCAAGGGCAGTGCCTGATCGTTGACCGGGCCTTTTCGTGGCGTCCTAAATTTGGCGATTGAGGACATCCCATTTGAGAGACTGTTTTGTCCGTGCGGCCGGCGACCCGGAAACGGCGCCATTACCAACTTTGCCGGTTATTTCCGCGAAATTGCTAAAATGGTTTTAGGTAGCAGAACTGGGTGATTCCTTATTCGGAAGACGGCCCGGGAGTGGTGGCGACAGCACTTCTCCTTCTGCTGTAAACCGGAGCCGGGAAGTCGAGTGGCGATTTCCTCAAAGAATCGCCACCTTCGATTGAAATTCCAAGAGCTACATGTGAAGGAGAAGTGGTCAAGGCACAGCCGCCATCCCCGGGCCGCCTGCTTTTTACCGCTGCTTTGCGGCGCCTTCGCAGCCAGGCTCAGCCTGGGGTGGCGCCGAAAACGGGACAAAACGCCCCAAAAATTACCGTAAGTCCTTATTATTGAAGATTTTAGGATCTAAACCCTTTATTATCAAGAATTTAGACTCAGTACTAAATAGTATAAGCGATTGCAAACAAAGCACTTAACCCTTCCAGAAGGGGGGGGTAGGGGGGAGGGGTAACTGAAAAGTACACAGGGCGCAAAGAGTAGCGCTCACAAACAGGAGTTCAGTGCGACTCGGCGCGGAGGGCGGCGCCGGAGTTGGTGAGCACGAGCTTGCCCAGTTCCACGCCGCGCATGGCGAGCATACGGTCGGCCATCTCCTGAATTTCGCGGCTCCGCCCTTTCATGATGACCACCTCAAGACAATAGTGATGATCGAGGTGGACGTGGGTGGCGGCCAGCACCATGGTTCCTCCATGATGCTGCACTTCGGTGAGCTTCTGCGAAAGGTTGGGCACGTGGTGGTCGTAGACCAGCGTTAATGTGCCCACCACCGGCTTATTCGAATCGACGGCTTCGGAAAGCAATGCTTCGCGGATGAGATCGCGCAATGCTTCCGAGCGGTTTTTGTAGCCGCGCCGCGCGATCAGCTTATCGAAGCCGGCGAGCAGGTCCTGCTCCAGGGAGATTCCGGTTCTGCTGAGTTCAGTCATCGTCTTATCTGCCGCATGGCGCCCGGCAGCATTCCGGCCGGCGGGCCTGGATTTTCAAACCACCGTCACGCGAAGGCCTGTGGCGCGGGGAACCGTGACGGTGCACTGGCCGTTGTCCAGCCGGCGCGCCCTTTCGGATCGCATGATGTGCGCCTCGCGGCTTTCGAGCGAGGGCGCGTGCAAAGCTTCCGTTTCCACCGCGCCGGACTTCCCGCGACCGAAGTCGAGGTTCACGGCCAGATCCTGCGCCGCATCCTTGTTCAGGATCACGACCGACGTCCGGCCTTCGGGCAGCTTGACCACGTAAGCGGAGGCGTCGACGCCCGCAGCCTGAAGCTTCGACGTAAAATCCCCTTTAACAAACGTTGACCCACTGAGCGCTCCGGCGAATTTGAGGCCATAGGCCACGGGCTCCATCACGTATTCCGCGCCGACGGTGGCGATAGGAGTGTAGAAGGGATGGGGATGGGAAGCAATCTGTTGCGGCGTCTCGCCCTGATCGCGCAGAAGCGCGTCGCCGGGCAACGAGCCGCCAACTGAGTTGGCTACGGAGTTGCCCGTGCCCCCGTGCAGGTTGACGCCGGAGTAGTTGTTGCTGGCCAGCAGCAGCGCGTAATCGGCCGCCCAGAGCGATGCTGCGAAAACGTCGGAAAGGCCGGGCTTGCCGCCGCGATAGCAGGTGTTGCCTTCCGTCATGCGCAGGCGCACGCCCATTTTGCGGGCGTCGGCGTTGGCGGTGTCGGCCGTAGCCTGCACCTTTTGCATGGTTGCGGGCTTGAGCAGATTGGGAATGTTCACGTCGGGATTGGTGGCCGGCCCACCGAAATAGTAGTGGTGGGTGAGAGCGACGATGCGGGGCGGGTTCTGGATGGTAGCCCAGCGGTCCGCGATGTCGGTGAGCCACGAGATGTTCGAGGCCACGTCGGGCAAGCCGAACCGGGCTTCGGGGAGGCGCGCCTCGATGTCGCGGGCCATGGCGAGCCACTCGTCCAGGTAGGTCTGCGCGTTCCAGGTTTGCGGGTCGCGCAGATGGCGGCCGAAGAGGTCCGCTTCGTTGCCGATCTGGAAGTATTCGAGGCTGGGGCCGAGGGTTTGGGCGGCAAAGACCGCTTCCGCCGCGGCGCGGTCGGGTGTGTTTGTGCCCATGCCGATGCCGTAGATGCAGCTCCAGCCGCTGGCGTTGAGAAAAGCGGCCAGGTTGCGCACCGCTTCCGGGGTCACGTTGTAGAACTGCGCCCTGGGCTCGCCTTGCACCTCGCGAATTTGGGGCCGCTCCGGCTCCGGCGCATTGGGGCTCGGCTTCCAGGTGGCGAACTCGCTGGTGTTGCCGCCCAGGCGGAGAACTCCATGAGGCGCAAGCGCCTGAAACTGACGGATGAGGCCGGTGTTTTGCGGAGAAAAAAAGCTGGGATCGGCGAGTTGTTCGACCTCGTAGGAAAGGCCGACAAAGTTGGCCGGCATCCGGGGGCCGGCGGCCTCCGGCGGAATCGAGAGCGTGGCCCGCACCGTTTCCTGACCGTAAACGCGCAGGCGCGCAGCGGCAACGGAGAGCGCGCCGGCAACAAGAAACCGGCGCCGACTGATCCTGTTCATGGCAATTACCTCACGGGCGTATTGACCATTGACAGGGTACTACTCTGGGGCGGCTCCGTGAGACAGGGCGAGCTATCCGTGAGCCGTTTTTCCGCAGGGAGCACAACTGCCCAGCCGTCGGATGCGGCCCCAATCTATCTTGTGCAAGAAAGCGCCCCGGTTTGACCTTTTCTGGTAGACTTCCGGCATGAAAAAATGCGTCTTCGCCGCCTCGCCCGTCGGGATGTCGCTGCTCGTCCTCGTCGCCGCTCTCCTCGTCGCCCCGCTCGCCTCCGGGCAGGATTGGGCCAAGCAGATCCTCGACCGGTCGCCGCGCCATCAGGAATGGGCTAACATCCCCTACGCCAGCGGAACCGTGCAGGCCTTCATCATCTATCCGCAGGTCAGCCGCAAGGCCCCCGTGGTGCTGATGATCCATGAAATCTTCGGACTCACCGACTGGGTGCGCAGCATGGCCGACGACCTCGCCGCCCAAGGCTACATCGTCATCGCGCCCGACCTGCTCTCCGGCGCCGGTCCCAACGGCGGCGGCAGCAATTCCTATCCCGATCAGGACGCCCGCGTCAAAGCCGTTTCCATGCTCGATCCTGACCACGTCACCGCCGAGCTCAACGCTGCGGCCGATTATGCTCTCAAGCTCCCCGCGGCCAACGGCAAGCTCGCCGTCATCGGCTTCTGCTGGGGTGGCGGCCAATCCTTCCGCTTCGCCACCACGCGCCACGACCTCAGCGCGGCCTACGTTTTCTATGGTCCGCCGCCCAAGGATGTGACCACCATCGCTACCCCCGTCTATGGCTTCTACGCCGGTGATGACGCCCGCATCTCCTCCACCGTTCCCGCCACCAAAACGGCTATGGAAGCCGCCGGTAAAAAATACGAATCCGTAATTTACAAAGGCGCCGGCCACGGTTTCATGCGCATGGGAGAGGACCCGGCCAACACCAACCCCGCCAACAAAACCGCCCGGAATGAAGCGCTCAGCCGGCTGGAGCATCTGTTGAAGAAGATGTAGCGAGAACGGCCGGCCTCAGGTTCATGCCGGCCGTAGCGAGTCTTGATGGCTGCCAGGAAAAAACCGGCAAAACCGCTCCGCTGCCCCACCTGCAGAGCGTTGGTCCGCATCCAGGACGAGGATTTCCCGTTTTGCAGCGACCGCTGCCGCCAGATCGATCTGGGCAAATGGGCGACCGGCGTCTACAAGATCAGCTCTCCGGTGCTCGACCCTGAAGTTCTCGAAGACTTGGGCAGCTCGGCCAGACGCGGGGGCGGAGGCTCGGATGAGAATTGAAAGCGCCACGCCCCCATCCGCCACGCCCCTACCCGTTGAGCGTGAGCAGAAGACCGCCTGGGCTTTTCTCATCGCCACCTTCTTCGGCGCCGGCTGGTTGAAACCTGCGCCCGGTTCCTGGGCCTCGGCGGCTGCGGTGCTGCTGTGGGCGGCCTTCGCCTGGGGCCTCCACCCGGCCGCACGGCTGCTGGCGCTGACCTTGGGCTGTGGAATCACGCTCACGCTAGTCCTGGGGATTCCCGCCGCCACCATTGCCGAACGCGAGAGCAGCCGCCATGATCCGGGCTTTATCGTCATCGACGAAGTCGCCGGCCAATGGACAGCCCTCCTTTTCTGCCCGCTCGACTGGCGCTATGCTCTGCTGGCGTTTGTGCTCTTTCGCGCCTTCGACATCGTCAAGCCATACCCTGCCCGCCAACTGGAACGGCTGCCCGGCGGCTGGGGAATCGTCTTCGACGATGTGGCCGCGGGCCTGTATGCTTTGGGTATAGTGTCGCTTGCGCGACTCTGGTTCTGATATGGCGCGCCTTGGTTCACAACCCGTTCCGGATGGTGCCCCTTTGCCCCGCATCGCCGATCTGGCGCCGGCCGCCGCTCTGCCTCTCGGCGAGGTTGAGTTGAGCGGAACCCATTTGGGGCCGCACAGCTTCGGTCCTCCTGCGGTGCTGGTGGATGGTCAACCCGCCCAGGTGTTGATGAGCCGGCCGGCGCGCCTTGTCTTTCGCGTCCCTGAACAGGCCTCCACGGGACTGGTCGAAGTGCGCAGCCCGGCTGGAGCCAGCAATACCGTGCCCCTGCGTGTGGCGCGCCAGTTAACCGATGGCCTGCACCCGGTCACCAGCCCGGCGGTCAGCCGCTCCGGAATGATCTATGCCACCATCTCCGGCCCGCGGGGCAAGCAGACGCCGGTTTCGGTGGTGCGCATCAGCCCTGACGGGCGCGGCACGCCCTTCGTCACCGGCATTATGAACGCCACCGGGTTGGCCTTCAACGCCGCCGGCGATCTCTTTGTCACTTCCCGCGCCGAGGGCAACGTCTACCGCATCGACGCCGCCGGCGAGTCCACGGTCTACGCCGAAGGCATGGGCGTAGCCACCGGAGCGGCCTTTGACAGCGACGGCAATCTCTACGTCGGCGACCGCAGCGGCACCATTTTCAAAATCAATCCCCAGCGCCAAATCTTTGTCTACGC
>JASHTU010000507.1 GCA_030040395.1 Acidobacteriaceae bacterium | reverse complement strand
ATCCAAGGCTGCATCGCCCTTGAAAACTCGTTCAACAAAGTCGGCCTCGATCACGTCGTTCTGGTCAAGGTCGCTTCCACCGCGGTCGTCTGCCAACTCCTCGGCCTTACCCGCGATCAGACCATTAACGCCCTTTCCAACGCCTGGATCGACGGCCAAAGCCTGCGCACCTATCGCCACGCCCCCAACACCGGCTCTCGCAAAAGCTGGGCTGCCGGCGACGCTGCCAGCCGCGCTGTCCGCCTGGCGCTCATGGCCCGCGCCGGCGAAATGGGCTACCCCTCCGCACTCACCGCCAAAACCTGGGGCTTCTACGACGTTTCGTTTCGAGGCCAGCCATTCAGGTTCCAGCGTCCCTACGGCTCCTACGTTATGGAGAATGTGTTGTTTAAGATCAGCTACCCGGCCGAATTCCACGCCCAAACCGCTGTCGAAGCGGCCATGAAGCTGCGCGAAAAGTTGGACCAGTTGGGGCTCTCGTCCGAGGCCATCAAAAAAATCACCATCCGCACCCATGAGGCCTGCCTGCGCATCATCGACAAGAAAGGCCCGCTGGCGAACCCCGCCGACCGCGACCACTGCGTGCAATACATGGTCGCCATCCCGCTGCTCTTCGGTCGTCTCACCGCCGCCGACTACGAGGACGCCGTCGCGCTGGACCCCGTTTTGGGCCCGCGCATTGACGCCCTGCGCGCCAAAATCGAGTGCGTCGAAGAGCCCCGCTTCACCGCGGACTACCACGACCCGGAAAAACGCTCCATCGCCAACGCACTTTGTGCCGTTCTCGACGATGGCGCGGTGTTGGAAGAAACAGTTGAATACCCCATCGGCCATCGCCGCCGCCGCGAAGAAGGCATGCCGCTCCTAGTGGAGAAATTCAAAACCAACCTCAGCAGGCGCTTCGATGAGGCGCGGCAGCAGCGCATCCTCACGGCTTCGCTCGATCGCGAGCGGCTCGAGGCAATGCCGGTCAATGAATACGTCGATTTATATGTGCCATGACGGCTCCATTTGTTCTGGCCGCCGGGCCTGTTCTCTGAACCCGGTCTTGAAAGGGCACGATTTCAGCCGTGCGGTAACTGCGCCAAAATAAGGACGCGGCTCAGGGAGATGAAGGACACTTTTGAGGTTGTTCCTGGATCCGGGTCGGTCCACTAAGCCCGCCGCAGGGCCAGCGATGCTGCGCTAATCCTTCATTTCCCGCATGACGTCCTCCAGCAGATCCCGAAACCAACTCTTTTCTCTCGCTGCCTTGACGAGGAGTCTTTTCCAAATAGAGATCGGCTCTGTGATAGTCGTTTGACTGCCCCAGTTCAGTTTCTCTCCGGGCATACGGTAGTATCCGATCCTTAACCACTTCGACTCCTTTTCCTTCTCGAACTCGATCAGATCGACGACATCCCAGTACGGCACCTTTCCCGGCGGGTTAGCGCTTTCAACCACCGATCGATCCCTGAGAATCCCGTGTTTTACCCCTTCGCTACCCGGATACTTGAAGGAAACCTTTTTCCCGACACAGGATAAAATCTTGTTACAGATACGCGCCTTATCCCCAGAAATCACAACTCCCCTCTCCTCTGCTGGGGCCAATTTGGCGATCCACTGGTCGCTATCGCAGCCCTTACGCTTCCACCGGCTTCGCCGCCAGCACTCGGGCGGCTGCGTCGATCTGTTCGCGCGTCACCACTTCCGTGGCGCACCAGAGCGTCGCATTCTTTAGCTCCGGGTACCACCGGCTCAGCTCGATCCCGCCCACGATCTTCTCTTCCATCAGCCGCTGGCTCCATGTCGCCGGCGTCTCCTCGGTTTCCAGCACGAACTCGTGGAAGTGCGGCGCGCCGTCAAACAGCAGCCGGGCCCCGGCTTGCGCACTCAGCGTCTTGGCCGCGTAATCCGCCTTGGCCAGGTTGTGCTCGGCCAGCTCGCGGACCCCTTCCTTGCCGTAAACAGCGAGACAGATGGTCGCCATCAGCGCCACCAGGGCCTGGTTGGTGCAGATGTTCGAAGTCGCCTTTTCGCGTCGTATATGCTGCTCGCGCGTAGCCAGGGTCAGCACAAAACCACGGTTCCCTGCGCCGTCTGTCGTCTGCCCCACCAGCCGCCCGGGAAGCTGCCGCACTAACCGCTCTTTGGCCGCGATCACCCCGCAATACGGCCCGCCGTAGCTCAGCGCTACGCCGAACGACTGCGCTTCCATGGCCACGATGTCGGCCTCCACCGGCGGACGGACCACGCCCAGCGAAACCGCCTCGGCGATCGCCACCACCAGCAACGCTCCCTTGGCGTGGGCAATCTCCGCAATGGCGGGAATGTCTTCAATCACGCCAAAGAAGTTCGGGTTTTGCACCAGCACCGCTGCGGTCTCCTCGCTCACCGCGGCCTCGAGCGCCTCCAAATCCACGCGGCCGGTCCGAGGTTCGTAGCCAACCACCGTCGCGGGCAGTCCCTGCCGCCGGGAATAAGTCGCCAGCACCTGGCGGTATTCGGGATGCACCGTCGCCGCAACCACCGCTTGATGGCGTCCGGTCACCCGCACCGCCATCATCACCGCTTCGGTCGCCCCCGTCGACCCGTCGTACATGCTGGCGTTGGCCACTTCCATGCCCGTAAGCTCGGCGATCATGGTTTG
>JASHTU010000506.1 GCA_030040395.1 Acidobacteriaceae bacterium | reverse complement strand
TTCTCGGTCATCCTGCAGGTGGGCAGCTACAAGCTGCGCAAGAAGCGTATCTTCAAGATGGCGCCGCTGCATCATCACTTCGAGCAGTTGGGCTGGAACGAGTCGAAGGTGATCGCGCGCTTCTGGATTGGCGCGCTGGTGTTTGCATTGTTTGCACTCACCACGCTGAAACTGCGCTAGAGGCCCCCGCGCGGCCGCAGTTGCGGTGCACAATAAGAGAGCCGCGGAGACCCTCCTTTGGATTTCGCCCTTAGGATAGACAAAATGATGGAACTCAAAGGCAAAAAGGTGCTGGTGGTGGGGATGGGCAAATCGGGCCTGGCGGCGGCGCTGTTTCTGCGCCGGCAGGGGGCGCAGGTCACGGCTTCTGACGTGCGCTCGGCCGAATCGCTGGCCAAGGAGATTCCCGCGCTGCTCGAAGAAGGCATCATGGTGGAAACCGGCGGGCATGGCGTGCTCACCTTCCGCCGGCAGGATTTGATCGTGGTGAGCCCAGGCGTGCCCCTGGACACGCCCGAGCTGGCGCAGGCCATCAACTTCGGCCGGACGGTGATCGGCGAGCTGGAGCTGGCGGCGCGCTTTCTCAAGGGCAGAATTCTCGCCATCACCGGCTCGAACGGCAAAACCACCACCACAGCGCTGGCCGGCTCAATCCTCGCCGAAGCTGGCATTCCCGTGCTGGTGGGGGGCAACATCGGCGTGCCGGTGGTGGGGCTGATCGAGGAAAGCAGGGACGACACCTGGTCGGTGCTGGAGGTTTCGAGCTTTCAGTTGGAGAGCACGGTGGAGTTTCATCCCCGCATCTCCGTCATCCTGAACATCACGCCCGACCACCTGGACCGGCACGGCAGTTTTGAAAATTACGCGCGCGCCAAGGAACGGATCTTCGCCCAGCAGGACGCACAGGACTGGTTGGTGCTCAACGCCGACAATGCCCGCACCGCCGAAGCAGCGCCGCGCTCGCCCGCGCCGGTGTACTGGTTCTCGACTCAACACCCCGTCGATCAGGGGGCGTGGGTCGAGGACGGATATGTGGTGTACCGTGCGGGCAAGGGCGCCGAAACCGAAAAGATCCTGCCGCTGAATAAGATTCCGCTCAAGGGCGGCCACAACGTGGAAAATGTGGTGGCTGCGGTGTGCGCCACACGCTTGGCGGGCGCGCCGCCAGACGCTGTGGCGCGGGCCATCGAGCAGTTTCACGCCGTTGAGCATCGGCTGGAGTACGTAGCCACCGTCAACGGGGTCGAGTTCTACGACGATTCGAAGGCCACCAACGTGGACGCGACGGCCAAGGCCATCGCTGCCTTCCCGGCGGGAGTCCATCTCATCCTGGGCGGCAAAGACAAAGGGTCGGACTACACGGTCCTCTCGCCGCTCCTGCGGGAGCGGGTGCGGGCGGTGTACACCATCGGCTCGGCGGCGGCGAAAATCGAGTCGCACCTGCGCGGGGTGGTTCCGATTCAATCGTACCAGACGCTGGACAAGGCAGTGAGCGCGGCGTCCGCAGCGGCGCGGCCCGGGGAGGCGGTGCTTCTGGCGCCGGCCTGCTCCAGCTTCGACCAGTTCGAGAGTTACGAGCATCGCGGCCGGGTGTTCAAGGAGCTGGTGAGCGAGCTGCGCGACTGGAAGATGGCGCAGAAAGTGTAAGCGGATAGGTCGAAGCGCGCAGGGAGCGTATGGCGAAGCGCATAGGGGTCGACAAGTGGCTGTTCTTCACCACCCTGCTGCTGGTCGTGGTAGGACTGGCGATGGTGTTCTCCGCCTCGGCGGTGGTGGCGCAGGAGCGGTATCACTCCCCGTACATTTATGTCGGCCGGCAGGCGGGTTGGGCGCTGGCCGGGGTGCTGGCCATGCTGGCGCTGATGCACGTGGACGTGGCGCGCTACAACTCGCCCAAGTTCATTTACCCCGCGCTTTCCATGACCACGCTGCTCCTGGTTAGCGTGTTTTTCATTCCCGGCTCGCATAACACCCACCGCTGGATCCGCTTCGGCCAGTTTTTTACTTTTGAGCCTTCGGAGATCGCCAAGCCGGTTTTGGTGCTGTTCCTGGCCTGGTTTCTCCACAACCGGCTCGACGAGATTCGGGATTGGAAAACGCTGCTGCGCGCGGCCTTGGTTCCCCTGGTCTTCATGCTGCTCATTGTTCGCCAACCGGACCTGGGCACGGCGCTGGTCCTGGGAGGCATCGCGGCCATGATGCTGATGCTGGCGGGGATGGAATGGAAGTATCTGGCGGGCGCGGCTCTGGCGGCGCTGCCTCCGCTCGCCGCCCTGCTCTTCCTGGTGCCGTGGCGGCGGGAGCGCATGCTGGCGTTTCTCAATCCGGCGGCCGATCCGCAGGGGGCAGGCTTTCACATCACGCAATCGCTGATCGCCGTGGGCGCGGGCGGGCTGACCGGGCGCGGTTATATGGAGGGCATGCAGAAGCTCTTTTTTCTGCCCGAGGCCTCCACTGACTTCATCTTCGCCAACGTCGCCGAAGAGCTGGGTTTCATCGGCTCAATGTGCATCGTGCTGCTCTTCGTCGTCCTTGGCGTGCGCGGGCTGCGCGCGGCGTTTCGATGCCAGGATCCTTTTGCGCGGCTGGCGGCCTTCGGCGTCACCACCGCCATCCTGCTCCAGGCGTTCTTCAACATCAGCGTAGTGCTCTCGTTGGCGCCCACCAAAGGGATCCCGCTGCCGCTGATTTCGTCGGGGGGAACGTCGGTGTTTTGCACCCTGGCGTCCATCGGGGTGCTGCTGAACATTACCCGGCAGGCGGAGTGAGAAGAACAGGGATCAGGGGCCCTGGAGAGCAGCGAACGAGAGAATAAGGGACCAGCAGATCAGGGATAACAACCACGAACTGTGAACTGCGAACTGCGAACTGACCACTGACCACTGAGAACTGTCTTGTCGAATCTGCGCGTGCTCATTGCCGGGGGTGGAACCGGCGGGCATATTATTCCGGCATTGGCGGTGGCGCGCGAGTTGGCGGCGCGGCACGGGGCCGAGATTCTGTTCGTGGGCACGGAGCGTGGCCTGGAGTCGCGGCTGGTTCCTGAAGCCGGTTTTCCGCTGCGCTTCATCGATGTAGGCCCGCTCAAGAACGTATCGCTGGCCATGCGCCTCCAAACCCTGGCGCGGCTGCCGATGAGCATCGCCGAATGCAAGCGGCTGATTCGCGAGTTTCAGCCGGATGTGGTCTTGGGCATCGGAGGGTACGCCTCGGGACCGGGCATGGCGGCCGCGCTACGGCTCAAGGTTCCGGCGATGGCGTTTGAACCCAATGCCATGCCGGGACTGGCCAATCGGCTGGTGGGCAAAAAGGTCCAAGCCGCGGCCGTCAATTTCTCCGCCGCGGCTAAGTGGTTTCGTAACGCTGAAGTCACCGGCGTGCCGGTCCGGCCTGAATTCTTCGCCATCGAGCCGCCCGCTGGCGCCGCGCCTCATTTGCTGGTTTTTGGAGGATCGCAGGGGGCACGGCTCTTCAATACGCATCTGCCGCAAATTGTGCGGCCGCTGCTCCAGGCCGTGCCGGGGCTGACGGTGCTGCACCAGAGCGGATTGCGCAACTTCGAGCCCACACAGGCGGCGTACGAGGTCAGCGGCGCTGATCCGTCGCGATGGGAAGTTCGCGCATTTCTCAGCGACATGCCCGCACAGTTTGCCCGCGCGCATCTGTTGCTATCGCGGAGCGGGGCGTCGACCGTGGCCGAGGAAGCCGCGGCGGGAAAGCCGGCGTTGCTGGTTCCCTTTGCGGCAGCTGCCGACGAACACCAGCAACGCAACGCAGAAGCCATGGCGGCGGCCGGCGCCGCGGTGATGCTGTTGGAGCGCGAGTTGGCGGTTCCCGGCAAGCTGCTCCAAACGCTTACCGGTTTGCTGAACGCCCCGCAGCGGCTTGCTCAAATGGCTGCGGCGGCAAAGACCCAGGCCCATCCCGGGGCCGCCGAGCGCATCGCGGACCGCCTGGCGAAGTTGGCCGCCGA
>JASHTU010000505.1 GCA_030040395.1 Acidobacteriaceae bacterium | reverse complement strand
ATCAAGCCGCTGCGCCGCCAAAGGCCGGCGGCCCTCATTGCAGCGGCTGGCTGCAGTTGGTTCCACCCGCCGGATCCTGCTTGAGGGTCCCGAACTGGTCGCTGCAGAAGCCACGATCCCCGGTCTTGCCCACTGTCTCCGGAACCCCCGTCACCTGATACCCCGTGTACCGGTCCGTGCCGTTGATCGTCACCTTGGTGCAGTTCCCGATGGTGAAGATGTAGCCGGACTTGTACCCTGTGGCCAAATCCGGCTGCAGAATCTGCGCGGAGGTGGCCGAGGGGGCGCCGGCGCCCGGATCGCCACCCAAAGCCTGCAGGGAGCAGGCATACCCATTGGCTGGATAAGTCGATTCGTACTGAATTTCGGCCTTGTTGATCACCTGTACTGAGTTGATGGCTGAGGTCTCGTTGGCCTTTTTCTTCAGGCTGCCGATCGTCGGTATGGCCATGAGCATGAGAATCAGGATGATAGCAATAACGATCAGCAGTTCCATCAGCGTAAAGCCGCTGGAAGCGCTGGAGGCAAGTGCGCCGCGGCGCCGGCGGGAGAGCAGTTGCTTGCGATTCATGGGTTACCAGTGCCTCGTGGAGCGGGCCGGAGGCCCCGGCCCATTCGACAGAATCCTACATCGTATGGACGCGAAAGGGAAATCTGACGCTCGGAGAGCCGCTTGTGGCACTCAACTTTAGCTCTTGGTTGGCCCGCTCAGGAGAGCGTCTCTTCGGGCCGAATGGGGATTGGCGCCCGGACTGAACCAGGTTTCTCTCAAGTGAGAGAAGACACGGTTAAACGGACTCAGCAGGCTAATTTCGCCCGGATTAGCTTCATCCCGTCAAGCCGGCCGAGCAGGGTTACTGCAATGGTGTTGGGCTCGAAAAGTCGTTGGGCCATGGTCTGCACTTGAGCCGCACTTACTTCGTCGATACGGGCGATGATCTCATCCACGGTGAAGAACTGGTGGAAGTACATCTCCTGCCGGGCCAAGTTGGCCATCCGCGAATTCGAGCTCTCCAATCCGAGTAGCAGATTCCCTTTTACCTGGTCCTTGGCGCGGGTAAGCTCTTCCTCCTCGAGCGGGGTTTCTTTGAGCTTACGGAACTCGGCAACAATCAGGTCCACCACCTCGATGGCGTTGCCCGCCGAGGTCCCAGCGTAGACACAGAGCGTGCCCGTATCGCGATAAGGGCTCAGATCGGAATACACCGAATAGGCCAAGCCCCGCTCTTCGCGTATGGTCTGAAACAACCGCGAGCTCATGCCGCCGCCCAGCACGGTGTTCAGTATCAGCGTAGCGTAGCGGTTCTCGTCGGTGATCGGCGGCGCGGGCACTCCCAGGCAAATCTGCACCTGCTCGAGGGATTTCTTGCTTCGCAGCAGAATGCGGGCGCTGGGCGCCGGTGCAGAAAGCTCATGCAAGGTTTCGCCGCGTGCAAGCGCCGAAAATTTTTCCGCTACCGCCGCAGTAAACCGGTCGTGATCGAGGTTGCCGGCCGCGGAAAAGACAATATTACGGCCGTGAAAGCGGTCACCATGGTAGGCAAGAAGCTGCTCCTGCCCGAGCCGGCCCACGGTCTCCATCGTGCCCAGGATCGGCTTTCCTAGCGGATGACCTTTCCAGAAGCTCTGTGTGAACAGCTCGTGAACCAACACATCCGGATTGTCTTCGTCAATCTTGATCTCTTCGAGAATCACGCCACGTTCGCGCTCAATATCTGTCGGCGCAAAAACCGGGTTCAGCACCAGGTCAGTCAGCACGTCCAGTGCAATCGGCACGTGGTCCGCCAGCGATTTGACATTGAAGCAGATCGTTTCCTTACCTGTAAAGGCGTCCAGGTTTCCGCCGATCGAATCCATTTCGCGGGCGATGGCCTGCGCCGAACGGGAACGCGTGCCTTTGAAGACCATGTGCTCTACGAAATGGGAAATGCCATTGGTCTCGGCCGGCTCGCAGCGGGAGCCAGACTTGATCCACACGCCCATTGCTACCGAACGCAGATGCTCCATGCGCTCGGTCAGCACGATGAGACCGTTGGGCAAAACAGTGCGGCGAAGATTGCGCTCGGTATTCAAAAGTCAATCCAGTTGGATTCGATTGTAGGGCAATAGCAGCAAAAGGGCACGCCACCTCGTGCCTGATAGCCCTGGAAAACAAGGATCGGTGGATACGAGAGCGAGACAACGGCTGGTGGAAACTCGTGGATCCGGCGTGCGTCCGGCGGGGAAATCCACTATGCTGAGCCGTAGCCGTGGCCAGGAATTCCGACCAACTTGTTCGCTTAGACGCCGTCAAGCCCTCCCAAGGAAGCCTCGGCTCCCTTTTCGGCCTTAACAGCGCGGAACTCGGGCAACGAATGGAGGTGCTCGGCGAGCCGGCCTGGCGCGGGCGGCAGATCGCTGATGCTCTCTATCATCAATTGGTTACCGAGCTTTTTGAAATCGTTACACTACCTAAATCCCTACGTGCGCAGCTCAGCGCCAAGGGTTGGGGGGTGGGGCGTGTGCGGATTGGACAGGTTTTTCAGGGGGTGGATGGGACGGAGCGGTTTCTCATGGAGTGCCCGGGAACTGGGGGCCTTTTAGAGACGGTGGAGACGGTATGGATGCCGGAAGGAGACGATGGAGAGGCGGGAGATGAGGCCGATGGGGACGCGGCGGAGGAGATGGACAGAGCCGGACCGGGAAAGCGTTGGGAGCGGGCAACCGTCTGTGTATCCAGCCAGATCGGGTGCGCGGTCAACTGCCAATTCTGCCTCACGGCACGGCTGGGGCTGCAACGCAATTTGACGGCGGGGGAGATCGCGGGGCAGGTGATTGCTGTTTTTGCGCGCCATGGCGTGGAAGTGGGGCGCGACCGCGTGAACCTGGTGTTTATGGGGATGGGCGAACCGTTTTTGAATTTCGGACCCTTCATGAAGGCCGTACGGCTTCTGGTGGAGGAAGTGGGTTTGAGCCCGCGGCGCATGACGGTTTCGACCTCAGGCATTGTGCCCGGCATCGAGCGCTTTGCGCTGGAGCCGCCGGAGGTGCGGCCCAAGTTGGCCATCAGCCTGAACGCGCCGAACGACACGATCCGTGGCGACGTGATGCCGATCAACCGCAAATGGCCCATCGATACGGTGATCGAGGCGGTGCGGCGGGTTCCGCTGCGGCCGCGCGAGCGCGTCACCTTCGAATATGTTCTGCTCGGCGGTGTCACCGATCGGCCGGAGCACGCGCGGGAGGTGGCGCGGCTGGTGCGGCGCAGCGGGCTGCCCGCCAAGGTGAATCTGATTGCGTGGAATCCGGGGCCGGGCATCGATTACGAGACGCCTGCGCCGGAAGCTGTCGAAGCCTTTCGTTGCGCTTTATTGGATGCAGGGGTTCCGGCCTACCTGCGCAAACCGCGCGGGCGGGACATCTACGCCGCCTGCGGCCAGTTGAAGCGAACGGTGGAGGGCGACACCTTCGCCTGATTGTTAACCCTCCCCCCTACCCCCCTTCCTGGAGAGGTTAAGTGTTTTGTTTGCAATCACTTATACTAATTAGTACTGGGTTTAAATTCTTGATAATAAAGGAGTTAGATCCTAAAATATTCAATAATAAGGACTTACGGCCAATTTTGGGGCGTTTTGCCCCGTTTTCGGTGCAGACCCAGGAAGAGCCTGGCTGCGAAGGAGCCGCAAAAGCAGGGGCAAAAAGCAGGCGGCCCGGGGATGGCGATCATGCTTAGCCACCGCTCCCGAGCCGCCTCGTCTCCGAAACGGAATCACTCTGTTTGATCCCCAAAACCATTCTAGCGATTTGGCGGAATTAACCGGCAAGGTTGGGGAGAAAAATAATGTGTTTGGAATGAGGGGGATGGGGCTGGGTGCGGGGTGCGGAGGGGTTGACAACGAGCTGAGCGTGGTCAGCGGAGCCGGCCAGTTGGCGTGGAATGCGGGTGGTTGAGAGCCCGGCGACCTCGGGAGTGAAGTCTGCCGGCGATCCGGCTTTTCCGTTCAGGGCGCGGTGAAAGGCGGCGGATTGGTTGCGGAATGCAGATGAAACAGCGGGTGAAATGCGCATGATAGTTGATGAAACGTGGGTGATTTGGCGTGGCCGATGCTGTTTTTACGCGTTCGGGGATCGATATGACGCCGGTTCCAGGCAATTTCGGCTGCGAGGCGCGGGATTCCGCGGTCTGACACCTGAGGCTGCGGTTTAGCGACCGGCCTGGGATTTGCCAGGGGGTTCTCGCAATGTGACGATGGTTGACCGGCACTTCCGGCTGGAGAGCAAGAAAGCGCCCTACTGTACCTGAAAATTCAAGGTCGCGGAATCCCGGGTTTTCATTGACTCGTCTTTAACGTTGATGGTAAGGCTGTGCGCTCCCGGGCTCATTTGAAGGCTCAGCGCATTGACGGAGGGGGAGTCGCGCTGATCGACGATCTTCACGCCATGGTCCCAGACCTGAATGCGCGTTACCGTGAATGGCTCATTCGTGGTGATATTCAAGGTCACGGGACTCGAAACCTCCGAGCCTTCAATTGGGGACGTAACTGAGATGCTCGGCCCTGAAGCAGGCGCCGGCGCCACGCTGCCGGCAGGCGCCGCGTTGTCGGCGGGCGTTGTGTCATTCACTGGAGCGGGCACGGGAGCGGGACTGACCTCGGAAGTTTGGGCAGGCGCGAGGCCGGCGGGAAGCTGTCCCGGCGTTGAAACGCCGCCGACGGTCAACTGGACCGGAGCCGAGATGCGATTGAGGATGTGGGATTTTCCAACCATCTGCACGAAGACCTTGTATTCTCCCGGGGCAAGGTCCAATTTCGCAGCGTCGAACGGCGCTCCGCCCACCGCAACTGACCCTGCGTCCATCAGGTGTTTGCCATCGACTGAGAGATAGACCTCGTAGTGATCGACGGTCTCTTCAGAGCCCTGGCCGGTGAAGGACGGGACCGGCTTGATGATGGCGCCTGAGACACTGGCGCTCACCGAGCCGCAGTTGTCGATTCCGGTTTCCACTTCGGTGCCCTCTTCGTAGTCGTTCCAAGTGGCGACCTGCAACAGTGGGAGGTTTGATGGCGCTCGCGACAGGTACTTGGCAACGGCTGATAGCGACCGGACGAAGGTCAGGCCGCAGGCCTGGTCCACTCTGCGCCCCTGGCCCCAGGCGGCGAGCCGATCGTCAAATCCTTTAAAGAACGACCCGGAATAGAGGCGTCCCGGATTGCCTGCGACCTGGGAGTAGAAGGAGTCGAGTTTGCCGAGTTCTTCGCCGCTTGAAACTTCGGCGTTGTGGGGAAGGCTGCCGAACCAGAAGAAGCCTCCCACGCTGCCTGAGGCGTGGCTTGGACCATCAAGAATGAAGATTGGATTTCCGGGCGCCTGCGCCTCGGCGCTGGCCCAGTCGACGTCGCCGTTGTCAAAGATGTAGACCACGGGGCGGCCGTTAATTCTCAGGTAATTCTGCAGGCTGAAAAAGTGGCTCTGGGCGAAGGACATGTCCTTCATCAGCTTGCTGAACTGCTCTCCGGGCGAGTGAAGCTTGTTGAGATGATTTTCGCTGACCGAGAACAGGAAATTGGGGAATTTCGGCATCTCGCGAGCCATGGCCAGTGTACCCGCGGCGTCGGCGCCGGCGGTGTTGGCCTCGGCCACCATCACGCCGTCATAGCCGCGCGAGATCATGTCCTGGATGGTGCGGTCGATCTGGGCCGGATCCTCGGTCGAGTACTGAACTCTGAGCGGGTCGCGCTTATCGTGCGAACCCTCGCACGGGGATTCAGAGCACTTCCACCAGGGCATCCAGTGAGCCAGGACCTTACCGTTGAAGCCTGACGGCAGGAGCTTTTTGAGCGAGACCTTGCTGACGTTTCCGGGTGCGGCGTCGCCATTGGGAAGAGCGCCAAACGAGCTGGAGGCGCTGGTGTTGTTGTTCGTCAGTTGAGTCAATGTGGCCGCATGCTGTGCCGTTGACAGATTTGCAGCAAAAGACATCGGAAGGAAAAGCAGTGGCGGCAGGCATTTGGCGAATGTACTCATGGTTTCCACCATCTTTACGCTCTGAGATGCAACGCCAGGCCGGCCAAGCGGGCCAGGCGGGTTCGAGCCCGGTGGCGCCGCACGTCTCAGAATCCAGGTAAGGATAGACTACGGCGGCCTGACCAGGCTCGCAACGTTGGTGGACAACAACGCTCCGATCCAAACCCCGCATTTTGCCCACAACTCCGCGTCGCGTTCTCTCATGCCTTACCAAGTGACGCACACCTGCGCTGCGTACAAGATGGGGTTTAGATCATGCACACAAACGAGAATAGGTATCCGGCAACGAGGATCGGATGTGTTTTCCTGGGTACTACCATGAGCACCGGATTCCTGACGCAGAGCCGGCCAAACGTTCCAAAATCTTTGCTCCATGAAGCGCCATTGGCGATTCAGCCTCGAGCTTGATCGCGGTAGGCAATCCCTGCAGAGTCGTCCGCCCTATCGAGTGAGGAATGCAGCGCCTCTTCCGGATTACTCACAGGAGCGACACCCAACAAATCCGCCTACGCCCGTCGATCGCTCGCGTTCAGTCTGATTGACGGCAATCCGTTCGAAGGCGTTGTCAGCGTTTGGCGGCAAACACGCGCCGTCGGGCCTCCAACACAAAACATCAGGCCAAAAGCTCTTATCCGGCATGAACCAGTTTCTGCCGGCTTATGGAGAGCCCGTCACGGCGGCGCAGACTACGGAAGACCATGGTAGAAACGACGGTCAGGACGCCGAGGGCGACGAAGGCCTCATGAATTCCGTGGATGAAAACGGCGGGAACCGACCAAACGTGCTCGGGAAGGAAGAAGGCGGTCGCGAGACCGGCGATGGCTACGCCGAAGCTGAGGGCCATCTGCTGCATGGTGGCAAAGATGGTGCTGGCGGCGCTGGTGTCCTCTTCGACGACGTCCGCGTAGACCAGAGTGTTCATGCTGGTGAATTGCAGGCTGCTGAAGGCTCCGTAGAGGAAGGCCAGCAGCACGATGACCCAGAGCGGCGTGCGCAGTCCAATG
>JASHTU010000504.1 GCA_030040395.1 Acidobacteriaceae bacterium | reverse complement strand
CCCCCGGCTCCCTGGTGCGCCGTCATTCTGGCGCCGGTTCCTCCAGCACCATTGTCCCGCCGCTGCCGTGGCTGCGTCCACCAGTGGGCCAGTCTGCGCCAGATAAAAAACGGCCCCCGCTTTCGACGGGGGCCAAGTTGCCTTGGTTCTCTCGCGTTGCGAGAGCTTGGTTGGCGGCCGTACGGCGGGGTGGCCGTTGGCGTCGGTACACAGCCTCTCGGGGGGAGGATGGCCGCGAACTTACGGCTGTACCGTGCCAGTCGAGGCGGAAGCGCCTTGGGGTGGCGCTGGCGCCTGGGCCGCCAAACTGTTTTCCATCAGCCGAATGTGCACAGTCCGGGTCTTCACGTGCTCCGGCACACTCTGTTCTTCGCTGCCGGAAGCCGTGACAACATTGCCCAGTGCGACTGAGCGCATGCGGTAGATGGGAATCTGGTGATCGGTGACGAGATAGCGCTTCACGGCTTCAGCCAGCCGCTCGGAGCTTTGAATGCCTACACTGCCGTTTCCTGGCGCGTGCGCATCCATCTCCAGGAGATAACCGTCGCGTCCGGTGAGGCTGGCGGCGAGCTTATCCAGGTCCTGGCGCGATTCCGCCGTCATGTTCATGGTGCCTGGATGGAAGGTGACGTCCATCTCGGTAATTTGGTGATACTGATCGAGCCCCTGCACCGTGTTGTTGATCTGGTTGACGTGATTCGCGGCTTGCTGCGCCGCATTGTTGGCGTTTTGGGCCTCGTTCCCGGCGGCCGTAGCCGTCTGGTTGGCGGCGTCGGCCGAGGTCTGCGCCTGGTGAATGCCCGCCTGGGCACGTGCGTCCACGTCCTTAATATCCTGGGCGTTCCGCGCGTTCACCTGATCCAGCTCGGTAAGCCGGTCATTGATCGGGTCGGTCTGTTTCCGCACCCACTTTTTGCGCGCGAAAGGGTTCATATGACCCCAGAAGCCTTCCTTGGCGGGCGGTACGTACGTCGATGTTGCTGGGGGAGGGGTCTGGTTGTCGGACGGCTGCGCTGCGGCAGGCGCCGTCGAAGATGGAGCTTGCGGTTGGGACTGCTGCGCCCATGCGGGAATACCGATGGCCGAGGCCAAAATCAGAATGGCGGCCTGGCAGGGAATCGAACTTGTAAACTGGTTTTTGATTTTCATGGAAGAATTTGCCCCCTGACAATTGCCCTTTGATGCCCGCCCATCGGGCATCAGTTGCACAAATAGCTCTGAGCGCGCTCTCCTGCCCGCATTTGATTTATGCAACCGCAATGCCAAACGGGATGAGTTGCGAAGCCTTTCTCGTATCTGTTGCAAATAAACAGGCTATGGTCTCATCTACCCGTGGAAAACTCTGCGCTCACAAGCCGGCGCCGGATTCTCCTTCCGTGTAAATATTGCTAGCCGGGTATTTTCTACGCGCCTTTTCGGGCGTGCTGGCGGGCCGGCCGGTGGGCCGTACGGGTTCTGTGATGGCGTGCGACTTCGTTCTTTCTCACCGTGGCTGGAAAGACAAATGAGCAGCGCATCGGCCGGGCATACTTCGGCGCCACCATGCGCTCCTGGACAGGAAACTAATGCGTATCTACGTGGTGAATGCGAATCTCGGGAAACTCGCCGTTCCAGTTGTCGGCTACAGTGTCAAAGATGAGGCGGAAATCCGCCGAGCCGCCTGATTTGAGCGGAGCCGCCGAAACCGGCTCCACATCAATATAAGGCTCCCGCATCCGGATGAGCTTAAGCGCCTGCGTCTCGTTTTGCACAACCTCGTGCGCATCGTCGCGGAATAGCACCTGGATGGTAATTCCGGTGACGGTGCGGTTGCCCGTATTGGCAATGTGTCCATCGAGATAGGTGACCTTGCCCCCTGCCAGGTTGGACGACTCGCTCATGGCAAGCTGGCTGATCGGGAGGTTTGCGGCGTATGGGTCAGGTCTTGCGTTGATGGGGGTGGCTGCCGGCCCGCTCTGGCCGCGCCCAAACAGGAACACCAGCACGACCAGAACCGCCAGCACAATTGCCGCCGCCACCGCAATCGGCAGCCAATTACGTTCCGGCGGCGCGGCCGGACGAACAAGCTGTGGACCCGTGCTCACGAGCGAGATTGTACACCCGTTTCCACACAACGCTGTTCAGCCGTTACCTCCGGAATGCTGCGAGGCTTTAATCTTCTTGGCCAGCCGCATCATTCGCCCCAACGCGCCGATAAACGACGTAGCGAACATTTCACCGTGGCGCGATTGAACTTCACGCATCTTCGCCGGCAGTTGGGCGTCTAATCACGCAAAAGAACCCGTCAAAGGGGCGTATTTTTCCGGGAGGATTGGAAAGGCAGGCCAACGATGCAACCCTCTTCTCCATCTCCAATTGCCGAGTCCATGTCGGCAAGAGGCATTTCGCGGTCTCGCCCGCCCGCGGAATTGGTTTACCAGGGCATCACCATTGCGGCGATGATGTTGCTCCTGGCGAGCCTTTGGGTGTTCTAGGGCTTGGGGACCTAAACCGCACCAAGTGACCTAAACCGCACCAAGTATGGACCTGGTTCGGAGCATTGCATTCTTCAGGCCCGGAAGCTGGGCCAAACCCGGCTTTCCGCGCGGCTCCGCACGGCGGTCACAAGGCGTTTCGAACCCACGCTCTCGCGCAGTTATCCTCAGCCAACCCTGCTAAAATACATGTTTTAGCTATCCGCACCAGCCTTAAATCCGTTTTGAGAAGATCCGGACCGTGCCAGACGAAATCAATCCTCAACCCGTAACGTACGCCGACGCCGGCGTCGATCTTGTTGGGGCCGGCCGCGCCAAGGAGCGCATCAAGTTCCTGGCGCAAAAAACCTTCAACCGCAATGTCCTGGGCGGCATCGGCGGCTTCGGCGCCCTCTACCGCCTCGACCTGCAGCGCTGGAAAAATCCGGTCCTGGTCAGTTCCGCCGACGGCGTCGGCACCAAGCTTAAAGTCGCCTTCGAGCTTGGCCTCCACCACACTGTAGGAGCGGACCTGGTCAACCACTGCGTCAACGACATCGCCGTTCAAGGCGCGACGCCTCTCTTCTTCCTCGATTACCTGGCTACGGGCAAGCTGGATGCCGATGTGGCCGAGGACGTGGTGAGCGGTTTGGCCGAGGCCTGCCGCGCCAATGGCTGCGTCCTCATCGGCGGCGAAACCGCGCAAATGCCCGGGTTCTACGCCGATGGCGAATACGACCTCGCCGGATTCATCGTGGGCGCTGTCGATCGCGACAAGGTGATCACCGGTGCGGCCATCAAGCCCGGCGACGTGCTTATCGGACTGCCTTCCACGGGTCTGCACACAAATGGCTACTCGTTGGCCCGCAAGCTGCTTTTCGAGGTGGGCGGCTATAAGGTGACGCAATACGTGACCGCCATCAAGGAAAAAGCGGGCGCGGCGCTGATGAAGACCCATCGCAGCTACCTGCACGTAATCCAAAAGCTGACCGCGGCGGGCCTGACCACCGGGATGGCCCACATTACCGGCGGCGGCATCACGGAAAACTTGCCGCGCATTCTGCCCAAAAACATCACCGCGCAGGTCGAGCTGGGCTCCTGGCCGACTCTACCCATCTTCGAGCACCTGCGGGAACTGGGACGGGTTTCGCAGGACGAAATGCTGCGCACCTTCAATATGGGCATCGGTCTCATCGCCGCCATCCCGGCCGCCAAATTCACGCGGGCGAAGAACCTGCTGGACCGCGCCGAGGAGAAGTTTTACGTCGTCGGACGCATCGTCAAAGGCGAGCATAGGGTGCAATACACGTGAGGGCTGATCATCCCGGCGCGGGAGATCGAAACCGGCCCGGATCCGCGCCAGAGTCCGAAGGCCGTCCGCCCGTCGGGCCAGGACTCCGCCTCGGGATCCTTCTTTCCGGCCGCGGCTCCAATTTTCTCGCCATCGCCGAATCCATCCGCGCCGGCCGTCTCCCCGGCGTGGAAATTGCCGTCGTCATCTCCAACGTGGCTGAAGCAGCCGGCATCGCCGCTGCAGCGCAACTGGGACTGCCGCATGCCGTACTCGTCTCCAAGGGCCGGAAGCGCGCCGAGCACGACGCCGCCGTGGCCGCCTGCCTCAAGGCGCACGGCGTCGACCTCGTCTGCCTCGCTGGTTATATGCGCCTGCTGTCGCCGGAGTTCATCGCCGCGTTCCGCAACCGCATTCTCAACATCCATCCCTCTTTGCTGCCGGCCTTTCCCGGCCTCGAGGCGCAGGAACAGGCCTTCGCCTATGGCGTCAAGGTGGCCGGGTGCACCGTCCACTTTGTCGATGAAGAGCTGGACCATGGCGCCATCGTAGTGCAGCGCGCCATCCCCGTGCTGGAAGAAGACGATGCGCAATCCCTTGCCCGGCGCATTCTTGCCGAGGAGCATATCGCCTACACCGAGGCCATCCGCCGCGTCGCCAGCGGCTGTTACGAGATGCGCGGGCGCCGATTCGTCCCCCGGCAGCCGTGATCAGCGCCGGCGAGACCGGATGAACAAGCCTCTCCCGCGAATGACGGTGGCTACCGGTCCGCGCTCACGGATGCTCTTCTACTGCAATCGTCACGGTCGACGCATTCCCTGAGGCGGCCAGACCTTCAAGCTCGGTGGCCACGCCGGGCAGCGAGGCTGGCGCGAAAGTGACCGTGCCGTCGACAGCCGACGTTGCCGTCCCGGCCTGCGTAGCCAGCAGCGCGCCCGCCGTGCAGTCCACATGGGGTGAGCACGGCGGCGTCCAGGCATAAAGCGCCTGGTAGAGCGCCACCGACCCGCCCGCCATGGGGTTGCCGTCCATGTCCAGGAGGCGCAGCACGATCTGGCTCGGAGTCCCCGAGACGCCGAGGCTCTGGTTTGTCCCCGAGACAGCCTCAAGAGCGGCATACTCCGGCCTTGCGCCAAAAGCTGTGAAAGCCACGCATTGATTCGTCCCATTCAGGCAGGCGTTGATGGTGGCAGATTGTCCCTCCGCCAGCGGTCCCACGGTCAGGGTCTGCGTGGCGAGCCCGGATGCGCTGGTCGTAACCGAGGTTGCGCCCGGCGTGGCGATCCCGCTGCCCTGAGCCTGCCAGACGACAGATTGGCCGGCGGCCGGAACGCCGTTCGCGAGCGCCAACGCCTGGACGGTCCAGATAAAGGTGGCGCCCGCGGCGAGCGAGAGCTGGGGTGTAAGCGCGGCGAGCACCGGCGGCGTTCCACCGGCGAACTGCGCCTGCAGACTGGAGCCGTTGGTCAATGAAGCGGTCACGATCGACCACGTTCCGTCCATAGCGGTTACGTTCATGGTGGCGCGGCCATCGCCGGTGGCCGTCACTGAACAGACAGGAAGGCCGCAGGCGAGCTGCGCCGTGCCGCTGGTGACCGTATACGTGACCGTGACCCCGCCCGCGGGGATGAGATTCGCGCCCAAAGCGGTGACCGTAAAGGGCAGAGGGATGCCGAGGGGAACGGTATTCATGGGCGCGTTATCGAGGGTCAGGGCGTCGCCCGTTCCAGCGTCGTAACTCACTCCGCCGGAGACGATGGCCGCGGCGTAAAAGGCCGGATCGTCGTCCACTTCGACGTCTACGGAGCCGCTGACGCCTGCGGCGGCGGGCGGAGCAATGGCCGTGATCTCAGTCGGCGAAATGCTCGTGACCAGAGCCGTCTGGCCGCCGACCAGCACCGTGTCGGCCAGCCGAAAGCCCATCCCGTGAATCACGATCGGCCCGCCGGAGGTCGGCAGCCGCTGAGGTTCGACGGTGTCGGCGTAGAGCACCCAGCCGTTGTAGGCGTAATCGGGCCGGCCGTCGCCGCGAAGGTCAGCGATGCCGATGCGCACGACGTCATTCCCGCTGGAGTTGACACGCAGCCAGGTTTCGCCCGTGGCCAGTCCGTTGAGTCCGGGCGCGGCGCCTACCGCAGGCGCGCCCACGGGGTCGAAGCCGTCCCAGACGCCGATCGACGGCATGGCCTTCGCATTCGTCGGCGCGCCGGTTTCGTCGAGGGCCTGGGTAACCACAGTGAAAGTGCGACTGGCGCGCACCGGGAAGGTGAACCAGTCGGTCTGGCCTACCTGGCTCAGCCGTCCCGCCCAAAAGCCGCTTGCCGGCATCGGGCGCGGCTGACCTTCAGCGCCAATGGCGTCGTTGTAGCCGCCCACAGCCGAGTCTGCGGCGGTCACCGTAAGCGTTTGCGCGCTGCCAGCCGACAAGTTGGGAATGGAGATGGCGTTGAGCGTGCCGGAGGGCGTGACCTGGCCCGGCGCGTAAGGCCCGACGGAGTTTTCCAGGATGAAGAGCGGGTTGATGGCCTCGAAGGTCACCTGATAGTTGGCGGTGTTGACGCCGGGCGGCAGCGGAATTCCGCTCAGGTCGAAGTAACCTTGCATCGCGGCGTCATTCGAGCCCCACATCGCCAGCGGGTTGCCGCTCGCGTCGTTGAAGCCTGTCACGGGATTGCCGTGGTTGCCGCTGAAATAGGCGCCGGAGACAAAGCTGACCGTGTATTGATAGAGGGGATTGCCGCTGGCGTCGAGCGGCCGCGCCACCACGTTGACCCCCTGCATCCCGTAGCCGGTGCGAAAGCTGATCGCGCCCTGAATTGAAATGGTGTTGGCGGCGGTGAGCTCCTTGCCGGGAAAATTGCCCAGGTTGTCCGCCGCGATCGGATAAATGCGGTTGAGGGCGGCGATATCGTCGTAGCGCAGCACTGCGGGGTTGGGAATGCATTCGCCGCCGCTCGCGCCGCAGACGCCGCTCACGGGCTGCATCACCGGCCAGCCTTGCGTGCCTCCGGTTTCGCCGAACTCGAGCGCGCCGGGGTTCACCTGCGAGTAGTCGAGGCCAAGGATGCGCCCGAAGGCGCGCTCCAGTTCGAAGCTCATCATCTCCAGCAGATCGGAGTTCGTGGCGCAGAGGCCGTTCAAAACGATCACGCCATGGGCGATGGTCGCGTCGGGGTTGAGATTGTCCGTCCACACGAAGACGCCGTTGTTCTGGCAGGCGTCGGGGCTGCTCGTGGCAGCTCCGAAAATGGCGTCAATCACGGAGCCGTCGGCGTCGTAGATCACGGCCAGCGGATAACTGGTGGCTGCAGGAGTGACGTCGGCGGGAGCGGTGACAACCCCAGTCGAGTTGACCACGATATTCGCGCCGCTGACGTCTTCGTTCAGCGGGCCCATGTGAGTCAGCGTGACGCCGGCCGTGGGAACACCGCTCCACAAGCTCGCCGCGGCGTCCACCATCGCCGTCGCCTGCTGGTTGGTAACCGCAGCGTTCAGCGGACCCTGGTCGACGTAGTAATTCACCTGACCGTTTAACCAGTGGACGGGCTGCCCCAGCGCGCCGGGATTGAAAAAGCTGGCTCCAGCCACATACTTTGGGCCACCCGCGACGGCAACCGCAGGCGCCAGTACAAGCAGAGCAAAAGTAAGTGCGTGAACTGGGCGACGTCGCCGCGCCGCGGTGCGCGCGGGCTGAGGAGCAGTGATAGACACGGATTCCCCCGGACGGGAAAATCAGCGGCATCTCATCGTCCAGCCGGTTTTTGCTGGGATTGGAAATTTCTTAGAT
>JASHTU010000503.1 GCA_030040395.1 Acidobacteriaceae bacterium | reverse complement strand
AACTCAAACCCGGCCTCCAGAAGCCGCCCTGGCGTCACGCGCCGGCTCTTCAGCACCAGTTCCGGCTCAGTGCGCATGAAGAACGATCCCAGCACAATCAGCGGCGCGGGCGCGGGCATTCCATTCGGCATGTTCCAGGCCTCGCGCAGCGCGGCCATGAACTCGCGGTTGGGCAACGGATGAGGCGCGGCCAGATTCACCGGCCCCTCCATCTCTTCGTGGCCGATCAGAAACTCCACCGCCCGCGCAAAATCCGCCTCATGCATCCACGAGACGTATTGCCGGCCGTTGCCCTGCGTCCCTCCCAGACCCACACGCACCAGCCGCGACAGCACCGCAAACACGCTGCCCGGCGCCGGACTCATCACCAGCGAGGTGCGCAGAGCCACCTTGCGCGTGCGTGGCGTCGGCGCGCCAAACAACGCGCCCTCCCAGTCCTTCACCAGGCCCACTGTCCAATCCCACTTCGCCGGGGCCCGCCGCCGCGAAATCCGCTCGCCGCCGCCAATTTCTCCCCTCGCCTCGTCCATCTCCCGGTCGGTGGCATGCCGGTAGATGGTCGCCGACGACGCGTTCATCCACACCCGCGGCGGGTTCGCGAGCCCTGCGATGGCCTCGTGCAACAAGCGCGTCGGCCCGATGCGCGAGTCGTACAGCTCCCGGCGATGGCGCGCCGTGGCTCGGCAATTCACGCTCCGGCCGGAGAGGTTGATGCACACATCCGCGCCTTCCAGCATCTCCACCCAGGGCCCCAGCCGCTCTCCATCCCAATGGACCGTCTGCCACGACGCCGTGTACGGTCCCCGTGTCAGCACCACAACTTGATGTCCACGTTCCTGAAAATAGGCCGCCAGCATCCGCCCCACCTGTCCGCTGCCGCCAGGCAGAACGATGCGCAGCATGCGCGGAGACGCCGAAGCAGAGTCCATGAATACAGCCTATCGAAGATGCAAGGCGCGATTCTTACGGACGCGGCGGCATCGGATATCCGGTGGCCGCCCACCGCCGGCGGCGGTTGCGAATCTCCGCAACGATCAAGACAATCGCCAACACAACCACCAGCACCGGCGCCCAGAAAATCCACGCTGGCAGCCATACGCGGTCCCCGCGGACAATTGTCGAGGCGGGCGCGTGGACGGCGCCGAAAATCGACACCATGTCCTTCCCGACCGTGACGTTCTCGCCCAGCCGCACGCTGCCGAAGAAATTCACCATATCGTGCCCGATCGAGGAGTTGTCCTCCGCGTGAACACCCCCAAAGAAGCTCACCACATCGTGCTGAGCCTCGCCGGCCAAGTGGACATTGCCGAAGAAAACGACGATGTCGTGCGTTACCTTGCCCTGGACGTGCACGTTGCAAAAAAAGCACACCGCATCGTGAACTTGCTGGTCCGCGGCTACGTGGATGTTGCTGAAAAGCTGCACCGCGTCCTGGTTGGCATGGGCGGGCGCGGCAGCGGCCGAAAAGGCGGCGGCCAGCAGGCTGGCGGCAAGGATTCGGTTCATCATTGGCGCCTCCTCCGCTTCCTACGCGCCCAACGGAAAAAAGTTCACGGACAATTTCAATCTTCTCAAATTCCTGCGAGGACGCGGACAGGTGGTGGAAAAACATTCAACCAAATGGTTGACAATTCTCCGGCCTCGGGCTATATTCAACCATATGGTTAAGAGCAACGCCGCCCGGTTGGACTCCATCTTCCACGCCCTTTCCGACGCCACGCGCCGCTCAATCCTGCGCGACGTGGCGTGGCGGGAGCGGACAGTGGGCGAGGTGGCTAAACCCTACCGCATGTCGTTGGCCGCGGTCTCGAAGCACTTGAACGTGCTGGAGAGCGCGGAGCTGATCGCGCGGGAGCGGAGAGGCAGTTTCCAGATCGTGCGGTTGAAAGCGCAAAACCTGCGGCCCGCGGAAGAATGGCTGGCCTGGTACGAGAAATTCTGGAACCGGCAGCTCGACGCCCTCCAGACCTACCTTGAAGGAGATAAGGATGAGCACAGCGGCAATGGTTGAAAGCCAGAAGGGCGAAAACCTGAAGCTGGAGGTTCGCCGAGTGATCCGCGCCGGCAGGCAGCGGGTTTTTGAAGCATGGACGAAGCCGGAGGAGATTCGGAGATGGTTCGGCCCGGGGGCCATCCACGTGGCCGAGGTCGAAATGGACGCGCGGGTGGGTGGATCGTATCGCTGGATCTTCCAAGGCTCGATCGACGGCAAGCCGGAGGAGAGCGAACGGCGCACCTCGGTTGAGGGCGTTTACACAGAGGTGATCCCCGACGAACTGCTGAGCTTCATCTGGCGCCCCGCATGGAACCCCGGCGAGGAGTCGCATGTCACCGTACGGCTGCGCGATGTGGAAGGCGGCACGGAAATTGTGCTGACGCAGGAGCGCTTTGCCGCGGCGGAGTCGCGCGCCGGGCACGAGCGCGGTTGGGCGAGCTGCCTGGACAAGCTGGCAAACTACCTCGACAAATAGCGGCCCGAACCATGGTCCGAAACGGCGGCGCGTGGCCATCGTCCCCGCGCCGCGCCGGTCTCATGCCGGCATCAGCGCTTTGGTCCACTCCGCCGGCGAGTCCACCAGCACATCCGGTGGGACCTCCACAAGGTTGTGTGGCCCGAATCCAAAGTTGCACCCCAGGCTCCATACGCCGGCGTTGCGCGCGGTCTCGACGTCTACGCGGCTGTCGCCGATCATGACTGTCTCGTCGGGCAGCGCGCCGGTCTCCTCCATCAGCGACCGCAGACCCAAGGGGTCCGGTTTCTTTACCGAAAAGCTGTCCCCGCCGCAGATGTGCAGAAAGTAGCTTGCCAGGCCCAACCCCTCGCAAATGCCGCGCGCCGGCCGCACTGGCTTATTGGTGAGCACGGCCATGGTCCGCGGCGTCCCGCCCGGCGCTTCATGCAGCTCCTGGAGCGCCTTGAGCGACTCGAGGACGCCTTTATAGGCATAGGTAAAGTCCAGCTTGTGCTCGCGATAAAATTGCAGGAAAAACGCGTACGCCTTCTTGAACAGCTCCTCGTCCACGCCCTCTGGCTGCAAGTTGCTGGCCAGCGCCAGCGAGCGCCGCATCAGCATGGGCGCGCCATTACCCACAAAACTCGCGATCGCCGGGTCGGGCAACGGCTCGTGATCGAATTCCTTGAGCGTGGCGTTCACGCTGTTGCACAAGTCCTGCGCGGAGTCAATCAGCGTGCCGTCCAGATCGAAAACCAGCAGTTTCAGCCGCTCCACGGGAATGGGGCGAAAAACCTGAATCATAATTTCCAGTTTACCGGGACCGTGGCCCTCCTCCGGAATCGAAACCGCCGCCCTCAATGAATCCGTATGCTTCCCGACCCGGTCCCGATGCGCACCATCGACCCGCCGCCGGCGATGCTGCCCATGACGTGATGGCGTCCCAAGCTCCCCTGCATCGCAATCTGGCGGTCGCAGCGAATGCTGCCCGAGCCGGTATGCGCGTCCAGTGCAAAACCGGCATCGCCCGTCCACAGCTCGACGCTTCCCGAACCGGTATCCAGTCTCCACGGACCGGTCGGTGTTCCCGTCACCTTAATGCCGCCCGAACCGGTATGGGCGCGCAGACCTCCATGCACGCCGCGCAGGTCAATCGATCCCGATCCGGTCTCCGCCTTCGCGTCGCCGTCACCCGTCTCTTCGGCGTAAATGCTCCCCGATCCCGTACCCAGCGAAAATCCGTCGCGCAATCCCGTGGCGCGGATCGAGCCGGAGCCGGTGTGCAGCTTGGCGTCCGTGCCCACCCCATCGTCCGTCAGGCTCCCCGATCCGGTTCCGGCATCCAGATACGCATCGGCCGGCGCCTCGATTTCGTACTCGATGCTGATGTTGTGCAAGTTGCCGAGATTCCTGCCCACGCGAATGATGTTGCCCGTCTGCTCGATCGGCGGATGCGCCGCGATCTCATCCACCGGTTGGTCGCCCCCGTTCCAGCCCCAGGTCGACCGCACCCGCCCGAAGATGTGCACCCGCCCCGCTGGCCCTGCCGTCAGGTGAATCGAGCCCGATCCGGTCGCCACTGTCAGCTCCACGCGCCCATTCACCGTCAGGTTGCGCTCAAAGGTCGCCTCCGCGCCCCACGCCGGAACAGCCGCGATCGTCGCCGCTCCCATCAACGCCGCCGCACATAGAAAATTTCTCATTGTCCTCCTCGTTTCCCTCGCCTAAACGCAACATACGCACCGCGCCCCACCCAGGTTCCCCGCCCAAGCTCTCCTGTTCCCTGTTCCCTGTTCCCTGAGCCCTGAGCCCTGAACCCTGAACCCTGCTATCCTCTCCCCCAGATGCGCGGCCTCACGTTCTTCAAATCCGTTGCCGTGGCTATGCTCATTCTGGGCAACGCGTTCTTTGTGGCCACCGAGTTCGCCCTGGTCTCCATTCGCGACACGCGTGTCGAGCAGCTTCTCACTGCCCAAGTCCCCGGCGCCCGCGCC